>WRMR01000043.1 GCA_009776995.1 Planctomycetaceae bacterium
ATCAGGCTTGTAAAGCTGGCCGACCATGACCGAGATGCACGGCTTGAAAAACCCGTTGCCGAGAATCATCAGTCCCAATCCGGTATAAAACGTGAGCAGTGCGGTCGGATCGGTTGCCATGGTCACGTCGGTGCCGACGCCCATGCGAACAAACTCCGTTGCCGCGAGAATGAATTGTCCGAGTGCCATCAGCGCACCACCGAACAGGACGGAACGAAATTGTCCCAGGAAACGGTCGGCAACCCAACCGCCAAAAAGTGGAATCAGATAGACGAGGCTCGTGTAATAGCCGTAAAGCCGATATGCATCCGCCTTGTTCCAGCCGAAACCGGGCGTGGTCTCACTTGTCGAAACACTGACCAGGTACAAAACCAGAATCGCCCGCATTCCGTAAAACGCGAACCGCTCCCACATTTCCGTTGTGCAAAGCACCCATATCCCCGTGGGATGTCCCGATTGGTTGATGTCCGTTGTATTGCTCATAAAGTCAAGTGAGGTAAGAGGAAAATCGTACTGTCACCAATTGAAATTTCCGGTTTGCGCGTCCGTTGACCAGGTTGTTGCGCTGGTGGCATCATGGGAAAACGGACTCCCGTGTCACATTGTCGGGCATTTTTCAATCGGCTTCGGTCCATACCCCATGCAGGGGCAACAAAGGCGGGGCGGTTACGGCGTGACCGTCACAACCGCCTTTATACCTCATTTCCTCCGGGAAAACAACCCCAGGATGAGTGGCTAGTGGCTAGACAAGGCAGGGCGGTCACGGGTGATTGCGCTGGTGGCACCCGTGACTGCCGTATCTCTACGGGACAAATCATGTCTGGTCACCAGCCACTCGCCACTCAAAATTGATCACGCCGGCAAGACGAATTAATGTGCGATCGTCAACGAAAAAGCGTCTTCAACAACTAACAAAGCGTCTTCATCAACCAAAAAAGCGTCTTCATCAACCAAAAAAGCGTCTTCATCAACCAAAAAAGCGTCTTCATCAACCAAAAAAGCATCTTCATCAACCAAAAAAGCATCTTCATCAACCAAAAAAGCGTCTTCATCAACCAAAAAAGCGTCTTCATCAACTAAAAAAGCGTCTTCATCAACCAAAAAAGCGTCTTCATCGCCTGAAAAACCGGCAAATTCAGAAATTCTCTTTTTTTCACCACGAAGGTCACGAAGAACCACGAAGGAAATGATAAACAAAAACCAAAAGAGCCGCACATAACAAATGCGCGGCTCGGAAAACGGGTGTCAATTTTGATCGGTTTTGTTGTTTGACTCCATGTTTTGTAGAGGCAGGCCATCCGAAGGAGAAGGACAATAGGCTTCATTTTCCCAAAAAACAATACTTTCAGAATTATTTTTTTGTAATTCCTTCCAAAAAATTATAACTTCATTTGGGGTTGCATCCCCTTCAGAGTATTTTCTAAAAAAATCAAACTTATCGTGTTCAACTGTAAGCTGTCGTACATTTCCCTGTTCATCTGTATAGAATATCACTTTTGATGAGGCAAGAGTTGAAAAATCAATATCATTCTTTTCGACTGAAAGAGAATGTGGTGTGAAACTAAAGTCAGCGAAAGGAAAAGCATAGGGTTTACCATCCTGTTGCACATAAGCTACAAATACAGCCGCATATTGCCATTCAACTGGTTCCACATTCTTTTTCAGTGAATATGACATTTTTGGCGGACGATAACCAGATGCTTGCCAAAAAAAATGAATTTTATTTCCATCATCAATTTCAGATACTCCTCGTCCTCCCCAAAGTGAATTTTCTCTTTGTAGTTTTTCTGAGCAACCCAAAAAAATAAGACAAAACAGCACGACAATTAATGAAAAGATGTATTGGTAATATGTCATCACAACTTTCTCCTAACAATTTGCAAAAATCCATTTTGACCATAAAAACACGCTATCCTAACCATGTTAAAACGATTGATTCATCGTACAACGGTCAAGCCGAGACGGCGCAGGATGTCGCGACGTGTTTTAGCGGCGTTGCGTCCTGTTTTGGCTGTTACGTTTGTTTCAAATGGCGTTGTTACCTACTACAATGGCAGTTATACCGAACATAAATTGAGTTTTTGGAAGACCATTACGTCATGAGTTCGTAAATTACGATCTCATGACGTTGTTGGATTTTCTGGAATCCTCAACTGTGATCAATATATCTTGTCAATCAGATACACACACGCATTCAATAGTCCAACTGGCTGAATGCTGATATTCTTTGCCATAATTTTCTGATACTGAATACGAACCTTCAAAGTTTGCCTCAATATATACCTCGTTAACAATAGTTGGAGTTATCCTCCAAAGTTGTGTATGGTTGAAAAGTGGCGACGGTATTGGCGTGACCGCCCTGTCAAAAATCCCTTCGTGGTTCTTCGTGCTCTTCGTGGTGAAAAAGAAGAGGCGGTCACGGGTTATTGCGCTGGTGGCACAGGGACCGCCCAGTCTTTGCATTTACTCCAACTCTTTCGCAAATGCCGCCGGCGAAAATTCCCTGCCCATCGACTGACGCACGAACTCAGGCCAAAGAGTGGTGCTGCCTGGCTTGAAAATGCGGTTGATGAACAGGTCGCGGTATTCGTCGGAGCCGGGCGTCAGTCCGGCGGCGGCTTCGCGGATCATCGCCGAATACAACTCGCCGAGCATGTAGTTGTGGTAATACACCGGCGCGATGGTAAAGTGCGGCTTCGACGCCCAGTCCGCCGCGTCACGGCCTTCGGGCCGGTGCAGCATCTGGTATTGTTCGACCGTGTCCCACCACAGTGTATTGAGGTCACGGTCAGGGTTCTCGTAAAGTGCCTTTTCAAAATGGAGCATGACGAGAACCCAGCGGCAGAAGATCAACTGGGCGCGGCGGCGTTGTTTTTTCATCGCGTCGGCCATTGCGTTTGCCTGGTCCGCATCAACGCCGACGTATTCGGTCAGCCACTGCGGGTCATGCCCGAGGGCACCGAAGTACATGGCCACGCCTTCCGTCGTGAAAATGTGGGCGGGGTCGCGCAGGTTGTACGGCAATGACTTGTCGATGTTGACATCATAAACCGCGTGCCCCAGTTCGTGCAATTGCGTGTCCATCCAGTTCGCGTCGGGCTTGAGATTGCAGAGAATCCGCACGTCGCCTTCGCCGTCGATGCTCGTGCAGAAGCCGTGCTGACTCTTGCCCTCCTGCTCATAAAGACTGCTGTGTTCCAGCACACGGTCGGCGGAAATGCCGATGTCATTGAAATATTTCCGCGAAATTTCGGCGATATCCTCTTTGGTTTTGCCTTCATAAAACACGTCCATATCCAGATCGGCGGCCGGCGGGGCTTCCTGAAAGAAGGGGTTGTCGTAGTGCCACGGCCGCAGGTCTTCAACGGCCACGCTGAATTTCGCCGACAGTTCCGCGTCGAGTTCCGCCTTCATGCCGGCGAACAGCGGCGTGGTCAGTGTTTCCAGTTCGGCGAAAATCTCCATGAGCTGTTTCGGATCGTGTTCCTGAAAGACGATTTCCATTTCCCAGTAGTTGTTGAAGCCGAGTTGTTTGGCCGCTTCATTGCGGATTTTCGCCAGTTCGACGAGTTTCGGCCCCACCTTGTCGCCGACCGCCTTGAGTGCCTTCCAGATCGCCTCGCGTTTGGCCGAGTCGGTTTCTTTCCGTATCATTTCAAGCAGGTCGTTGTTTGTGTAGGGCTGACCGTCGAGTTCGGCGCGGTCGGTTTGGAAGATCATCTCGATTTCCTTGGACAGGTCAACCATCTGCCTGAGCAAATCCTCCGGCAACTGGTGCGATTGGAACGCCAGATCGGCCACAACCGCCGTGCGTTCCTCCAGCGGCGAAAGCCCGCCTGCCGCTTCGCGGAGCGACTTGAACTGCTCGTAGCGTTCCTTGTCGCTGAGGTAGGTTTTGATCTTGAGACTCAGCCCGGCAAATTTTTCGAAATCCTCTTCCGTGCCGGAGATTGACGCGTCCCAATACGCGAGGTTCGCCTCCGTGTTCATCGCCTGCATCTCGGCGAGATAATTTTCCATGAATTGCATATAATCAGCCTTTCTTTCCGCGAAATATTGAGTTTGGAGCTCATCGCTTGCCAATTTCATGCTGGCACTCGGCAACATGTTACTCTCGTGATATGTCTGGACTGCCTGTCTGAGTCTATTCAATTCCTCTGTTCGAATTCGCCTTTGAGCTTCTATAGAATACCCTGCCACAAGAGCAACCAGCATCAAACACACGACCAGAATCCATGCGAAACGTTTTATCATTGTCAAAATCTCCTTTGAGCTTGTTATTTGTTGCACGTAACAAATCAAAAAACCATCGGGGCATTATACCGGAAACAAACCGCCGGGAAAAGTGTTTGGGAAAAAATCATGCCTTTTTGGGGTTTTTCTTCCACGGCAAAGCGGCATGTCGTTTTCAAGCGTAAAATTCGCCGGCGACCCGCACAACGGCGTCGCAGAGTGTACGGAGATCGTGTTCGCCGATGATGTACGGCGGCATGAGGTAAATCAGTTTGCCGAACGGCCGCACCCAAACACCGGAATCGACGAATCGCTTTTGCATTGCGGCCATATCGACCGGCGTCCGCGTTTCGATGACGCCAATCGCGCCCAACACGCGAACATCGGCGACGCCGGCAAATTGCGAGGCATTCTTCAGTGTTTCCCGCAAGATGGTTTCGATTCTGCTGACTTTCGACGGCCAATCGGTTTCCAGCAAAAGGTCAATCGAAGCGTTGGCCGTTGCGCAGGCAAGCGGGTTGCCCATAAACGTCGGCCCGTGCATGAACGTGCCCGGCTGACCGTTGGAAATCGTTGCGGCAACAGAATCGGTCGTCATCACGGCGGAGAGCGTCATGTATCCGCCGGTGAGTGCCTTGCCGAAGCAGACAATATCCGGCACGACGCCGGCGTGTTCCATTGCAAACAGCTTGCCGGTCCGGCCAAAACCGGTGGCGATTTCATCGAAAATCAGCAGCGTTTGCGTTTCATCACAAAGCTCGCGCAACCGTTGCAAATACCGGGGCGAATAGAACCGCATTCCGCCCGCTCCCTGTACGACGGGTTCGAGAATCACGGCGGCGATCCGGTCACGATGAGCAAACAGCTTCTCTTTCAGATCGGCAAGGAACGTTTCGTTCCATTCTTCATCAAAACGACACGCGGGGGCTTCGGCGAAGAAATGCGACGCGAGCACCCCGGTGAAAAGCGAGTGCATTCCGGTTACCGGGTCGCAAAGAGCCATTGCCCCGAACGTATCGCCATAATAACCCGACCGGACGGTAAGAAGCCGGTTGCGGTTCGGCGTTCCGGCAGCTTGCCAAAATTGCAATGCCATTTTGATTGCAACTTCAACGGCCACCGAACCGGAATCGGCCAGAAAAACTTTGGTCAGCGGCTCAGGCGTCAACGCAACAAGCCGTTGTGCCAGTCCGACGGCAGGCTCATGCGTCAGTCCGCCGAACATTACATGCGACATTTTCGCAAGCTGCCCGGTCACGGCGCGATTGAGCACCGGATGATTGTAACCGTGAATCGCCGCCCACCACGATGACATGCCGTCAATCAGTTCGCGACCGTCCGCCAGTGTGATTCGCACCCCGCTTGCCGACGCCACCGGATCAACCGGAAGCGGGTCGCGCATCGACGTGTAGGGATGCCAAACGTGTTCGCGGTCAAAATCAAGGAGTTGTTGAATGTCATCGACCATGGTGTTATGTTACCATGCAGGCCGATGGATTCAATGGGAACCGTTATCTGCGTCACCGTTCGCCGTTCGCCGCGTCGCCCTGCGACACGCTTGGCGGGGCGAACATGCCTCCGTGAAATTTCCCGGTTCCTCTATCCGGTTTTTGTCGGATTTGCTGTCGTTTTGGCCGGAATGTCCCGTAGGGACGTTATATGTGTCAGCGTTTGCCATTTCGTCCCTACGGGACGTCAGGTTTCCTTTGGGATTCCGTTTTCTACCAACATCTTGTCCCTGCGGGACAAATCATGTCTGGTCACTGGCCACTCGCCACGAGCCACTCAACAGCATCATAGTTCCAATCCGCAACGCGGGTAAAACCTCCAAAAGATTTCCGCATGGACCATCTCTTAGCGATCAACCGGAAAATCGCAACTTGCCTATTATGATCGACTCACGGAAAGAGTCGATTGTGCCAATCAGGGATAGTTGCGTATAGGTATTTTCATGCCGAATGCTCTCCCATTTGTCATTTCCGTCATAACGAGATGCTTTTGTGATCTGCGAATAGCATCAAACATACCTGCGAGGTCTGCGCCGACATAAACGAAGAGCATCCGCCAGACCTGCGAGATATTGCCATGCTGAGCGCAGAGCATTTGATATACCTGCAACTCTGCGCCGACATAAACGCAGAGCATCCGCCATACCTGCAACTCTGCGCCGTGATGTACGCAGAGCACACGAGAATCACGCAACCACCCGCCGCAAACATGTCAGGTCTGCGCCGTGATCAAAAGATTATGCCGGGATGGTACGAGTATCCCGCCATGATAGAGCAAGTATCGCGCCGGGATGGTATTTTGTAGCCAAAAGAAAAATGCCTGGTACTCAAAACAACAATACTGGTAGAGGAATTAATTGTGTTACTCCAAGAAAACTATTTAACAAATATATCTCTGATATATGATGATATATAGAAAGAAATAAAAATGTAAAATAGCAATGGTATTGCATTGCATATGAATAAGTAAAAACTCCTATTAGAGTTAAGTGACACACTATATGATGATATTTTTCTACAAAATCTAAAAATCAAGAATGATGTCATCGTAAGTACTATGAATAACGCGACAAAGTATCGAAACAAGTCAATAAGATTTAAACCTGGACCAAATATCCATAAGAACACGCCTGCCGTTCCACCTCCAACAAGAAATGGATCCAATAGACCATGCCTTCTGTTGTAATTCATTTTTCTATTCTTTCTTTGTAATAAAGTAAGGCACTTGGCAGAGCATAAGCATCCTTATTTATAGCTGTATATAAAATGAGTTATCCTCCAAAGTTGTGTATGGTTGAAAAGTAGTGGCAATCACGCCGTGACCGCACTACCTTTGCTGTAATAACAAAAACAACGGTGAAAAGTCAACATCGGGGATGTTTTCAGGATCAATCAGCGGCATTTCGACCAATGCGCCGGGGCGTCCATATTTTTTGAGTTGTTCGCGGAAGAGTTGCAGCGTATCGTTGCGAATCACCGCGTCGGACGGCGGATGGTGATTGAACACGAGTCCGGCAAGCGGGATTTGACGCTGTGCCGCCGCTTCGAGCGTGAGGAGCGTGTGATTGATGCTGCCCAGCCGGCCGGAGGTCACGACGAGGAGCGGGTATTTTTGCTCCTGAAGATAATCGGCGGTCAGGAAATCGCGGGTGATCGGAACGTGCAGACCACCGGCACCTTCCATGAGAACAACGTCGAACGACTCAAGCAACCGCCGTGTGCATTGCGTGATGACCGAAGGATCAATCACGCCCTTTTCCGTTGCGGCCAGTTCCGCCGCCAGGTGAGGCGAGGCGGGATAAGGGAAAATGTAAGGGCAGGTCGTGCCGTTGACGTCTTCCGGCAACGGTTCGACGCCCATCAAGCGGCGGTGAACCAGAATGTCCTCCGAAAGGCCATGCGATGTGCCGGTCTGCACCATTTTTTGCGTGACGACACGGACTCCCTGCCGCATGAGCCACCGTGCCGCAAGCCCCGCGGCGAACGATTTGCCAACCCCGGTGTCAATCCCGGTGATAAAATAAACGCGCATATTCAAGGCTTACCGGGAGTTGGTATCAAAGAACCGTCTGACCGCGCCGCGATGTTTCGGCAGCACAACGTCGCGTCCCGAACTGCCGGCAACGCCTGACGTGTCGGTCACGGCACCGCCTTCTTCCGCCGCCGAACCGGCACGATTGGGTGTCGGGGCGTTTCGCGTAACGCCCATCTTGATGCTCGCTTCCATGTCAACGTAGTCCGGTTCCATGGCATGTTCCTTCATTTCGGCGTCGCTTTCCTGCGTGTTATGATCGAAATTGATTTTCGCCGAACCGGGTCCCCGTGTGATGCCGCCGCGACCGGGAATTCCGCTGTCACATTCCCCGTCGCCCTCACAGGCACCCTTGCACTGGCTGTCAAGAAAATCCTTCAATGACTGATTGTCACACGGCTTGCAGTCGCTGAAATCCTTCAGCCTGTTCGGATCAACCATACGCCCGCTTTTCAGATTGTTCATGCGTCCCTGACAATCCCGGCACTTTTCGCTCATTTTCTCCGCAAGTTGCTCAAGTTGCTCCTGCGTTAAGCTGTCGAGTCCCTGTTCGTCGATTTGTTGTTTCAAATCGTTGAGAAAATCATCGTCACCGGCAATATCACCGAGCATGTTGCTCATTTCATGGGCCAAATCCTGCATTTCCTCGGCGGTCGGCCCTTGTGAGTTGTCCTCCGACGCAAGTTGCTCTTTCAACGCTTCGGCCATCGCCTCGATGGTTTCATGTTTTTCCTGTTCCTTGAGCAGTTCCTCGGCGGCGTTTTGGGCTTCTTTGGCCAGCTTGTCGTTCAGGTGATCGATGGCTCCCCAGGTTTTGATCGGACCTTCGGCCTCCGCGTTTTGCTGAATCCGCTTCAACTCCTCTTTCAGTTTCTCCACCTTGTCGGCGTCGAGAATTTTTTCCTCTTGCAACTTTTCGAGTTTGCTGTCAATCTCACGCACCTGATTGGTGATGTCCAATTTTCGCGGTCCGGCAAGCGCGTTGACCGTCCTGTCCGGCAGAAGCAACGCAAAGCAGACGAAAAGCAGACTCGTTGCAAGAAAACCAAAGGTTTTTTTCGACCGCCAGCGGTAACGCGGCGTTTTCATGTCCCGAAGTTGCGAATCCCAATCGCCGAGCGAACCGAGTTCGGCCAGCGACATGAGCAGTCCGCCGCCTTCGCTTTCGCAATCAATGGCTGCGATGAGCTTTTTGCGCTCCGGCACCTTCCGCAACGCCAGCACCGCCGCCGCAATCACCGCCCCAAGGACCGGAACGCTCCCCATGACAAGCATGTCCACCAGCGTGATCCCCGCCGCGCGACAGGCAATGATCACCGTCCCCTTGACAAACAGGGCGATCATCAGCCCCTGCAACAGGTACTTCAAGAAGAGAATCCGTTGAATCCGCCGGCGTAACTGCGTGACGGCTTGTTCGTAATGGGTTGATGATTCTTGCATGGTGATATCTTTCGTTGATGCTTGGTTATATTTTCTTCACGACACTGAACAAATCCCCCTGCTTGTCCAGCCGCAACTCGGTGACTTTGACTGCCTGGACGGACTGGTCGATGCCGATCCGTTGCCGGTTGAGTCTGCCGGCCACGGCAACCGTTGTCCCCCCGCCGACAAAAGGGTCGAGAACGATGTCGCTTTCGTCAACGGCACACTTGATGATGCGGTCCAGCAGGGCTTCCGGTTTTTGCGTGGGATAGCCGACGCGTTCCTTGAGCCAATAAATGTAGTGGTCAATTCCGCCTGACCAACGATCCTGAAATGAACGAATTTCCCCCTCATCGCCCCAAATCACCTCATAATTCCGATTGCTGAAAAACGGCGGGTCAAGATAAATCAAATCCACCGATTCCTCGTCCAGCGTCTTGAGAACTTCCAGATTGTCGCCGAGTAGGAGTTTGTTCATGAGTCAATCCCATGATCAACAACCAGTGTTCACTTATTCGCCATGGGTATCCAAGAGGATATTCATTCCTCTTTTGTTCAACCGCTCCAGCACTGTCGCGGCTCTAGTTTTGTCGGCGGTCACACTGTAACCCCCCAGCCATGTGCGTCACGAGGTGAGCAACGAACTTGTCATTCCACACTCCAAAACCCTACTCTTTATTCCACATTCCACACTCACTCAAAATCCGCGTGAGGCTTTGATGTCCTCGAAATCGCGGAGGTGGTAGTCGAAACCGGTCTTGTCGAGGACGCGGCACAAGGCACGCAGGGCGACTCCCATGCCGTCGGGACCGCTAAAGCCGCCGAACTGGCCGCCGCCTTTCAGGTGTGGTTCGAGATCGACGAACACGCCGGGGATGCCGCGCTGCACGAGTCGGGCTTCAACTTGTGGACAAATCGTTGCGAAGTCGGTCAATATGGCTTCGTAAGCGGAAGCTCCCAAGTCACAGGGCACAAAGCCCGCCATCGTGTCCTCGTTGATGTGTCCGCCTTGGGTCTTGCTCTGGGGATCGACGTAATCCTTGACGTGAAACCACCTCAAACCGGGTTTCATCGCTTCGTATTGGGCGAGTAAATCGTCGCCCGTGTAGCCCTGCATCACGAGATTGGCGCCATCGAAAATCAGCGTCAACGCCGGGTGGTTGACCTGACGGTAAATCTCGGCCAGGATGGAACCGTTCTGCCCGACAAGATTCGCCTCGACCTCAAGGCCGAACGTCAGATCGTTGCGGTGGCACATTTCGGTGATCTGCCCGATCCGTTCGACGACGGCGGACACGTAATTTTGCGGGTCGTTTCCCTTGGGGTGATAGAAGGAAAAACCGCGAATGAGCTTCGTTTCAAACGCATGGGCAAGCTCACAGGCAATACGGACGTCGTTTTCGAGATAAGTTTCAAACGGCACGTAAATATTGGCCGTCCCGTCATCGACATTCTCCAGCTTGACTTTGCCGATTGGCGAACCGATGGCCGAAACGTTGAGGCCGTATTCGTCCTGCAACTGCCGGATTTGCTGAATGTCGGAACGGGTAAGCTTCATGACATTTTTGACGCCGTCGCCCAGGTTGATAAAGCGAATGCTGTAGTATTGCAAGCCCAACGCGGCGAAGACGGCAAATTGCTCAATGGCCGTCTTGTTGTTCGCCGCTTCGTCCGCGAATCCGGATAGTATCACTCGTGGTCTGTCGCTCATGCCTGGTTTTCCTCCGTCCATTTGTGGTTTTGGTAAAAATCTTTCAATTGCCGCAACGCAATTTGTTATTATGGCGAAGTTCCCAGGAAAAGTCCAGTATTCCATGAGCATTTCCGCAATTTCCGTCCTTCCGCGTGTTCAGCGTTGAAAAATGCAGACGACGTGGAAAAGTCTTGCGAAATATCGATTGGGACTTTGCAATCGTCTTGCTTGCGTGTATGCTTTAAAATCATGAGGAAAATTTTTTCATAAAAATTTTGAAATATCGCAACAAAATCAATCATAGGCGGGGATTTTCGTGATCAAAACCGAAGAACTGACGAAACAATATGGCAAGCTATTTGCCGTCAAAGACTTAACGCTCGAATTACGCGAAGGCGATTTGTACGGATTTATTGGTCCGAATGGCTCCGGCAAGACGACCACCATGAAAATGCTGGCAACGCTTTTGCAGCCAACTTACGGTGAGGCCTACGTTTGCGACTTGTCAGTTTATACCCGACCGAAGGAAATCCGGCGACTGATTGGTTTCATGCCTGACTTTTTCGGCGTGTATGACGACATGAAGGTCATCGAATACCTTGAATTTTTCGCCGCTGCCTATCGCATCAAGGGCGAAAAACGCAAAAAAGTCTGCGACGAGATGCTCGAACTGGTCGATTTGGGGTACAAACGCCAGGCACTTGTGACCAGTTTGTCGCGCGGCATGACACAACGTCTTGGTTTGGCACGAGTTCTGTTGCACGATCCCCAGGTGCTGTTGCTCGACGAACCGGCCAGCGGCCTCGATCCGCGGGCACGCATCGAAATGCGTGAACTGCTCAAAAGACTGGGCGGTCGCGGAAAAACGATCATGGTTTCGAGCCACATTCTGCCGGAACTGGCTGATATTTGTAACAAAGTCGGTATCATCGAACGCGGCGAACTGCTTGTCAATGCCGACGTGTCCGAGGTCATGCGGCAAGTGCGAGACCAGCCGGTGCTGCTTGTGCAACTGATCGGCGACCTCGAAAAGGCCGCGAAAACACTTGAAACGGAGGATTGCGTAGAAAAAATCGAAATTTTGCACGGCAAAACGCTCGAAGTGACGATCAAACAAAGCAAAACGACCGACGATTACTGTGAACTGCCCAGCCGCTTGATAGAAAACGGTTTCAAGATTTTGTCATTCAAGGAAGACGAGATTAACCTCGAAACCGCATTCATGAAACTGACCAAAGGCATCACGGCATAAGCGCAAAGCGAAATAGTAACATTTGACATTCACCAACGAAAAAGAGACCGTTTGAAACAACGAGGGTTATACTGCCGAACGCCATTGGAGTGGTATTAATTTTGTGACCTTTGTGAAAAGCTTTGTAGCCTTTGTGTTAAAAGATTTCAACACAAAGATCACAAAGGAGTACACAAAGCCCACAGGCAGAAATGCAAAGTCCATGGCGTTGTACGGCATAACATTTCATAAAAAACATTTCCTTTCGACAACATTGACTTTATTAAAAAAACAACAATGTTATGACAAAACAATGGCTATCAGAGCGTGCATTTTCATTCGAGGCATCGGGAATACGAAAAGTGTTTGACTTGGGGGCGAAGTTGCAAAACCCGATCAACCTTTCGATAGGGCAGCCGGATTTCGACGTTCCGCTTGCGGCAAAACAGGCGGCGTGCGAAGCGATCATGGCCGGCAAGAACGGCTATTCGCCGACGCAGGGCGTCGCGCCGCTGCTCACGCATTTGCAATCGGAGGTCGATGCGAAATACCAACATGCCGACCGCAAAGTGTTCGTCACCAGCGGCACGAGCGGCGGATTGATGCTGTTGCTCATGGCGACGGTCAACCCTGGCGACGAGGTCATCATGTTCGACCCCTACTTCGTCATGTACGAAGCCCTGACCAAAATGCTCGGCGGTGTGCCGGTGTTGATCGACACCTACCCGGATTTCGTGTTCGATGTGCAGAAAATCGCCGATGCGATCACGCCGAAAACGAAAGTCATCCTGTTCAACTCACCGGCCAATCCGAGTGGTGCGGTCGCTTCGGCCCAGGTTGCCGAAGAGGTCGCCAAACTCGCAAAAGAGAAAAACGTGCTACTCGTCAGCGACGAAATTTACGACTTGTTCTGCCATGAACCGTTCACTTCGCCGGTGCAATTCAACGATCAGGTTCTCGTACTCGGCGGTTACAGCAAATCATTCGGGATGCCGGGCTGGCGCGTCGGATTCGCGCACGGGCCGGGCGAAATCATCGAACAGATGTTGAAAATCCAGCAGTACACGTTTGTGTGTGCGCCGCAACCGTTCCAGTGGGCCGCGATGACCGCCATCCACTGCGACATGAGTGCCGAAATCGCCCATTACAAACGGAAACGCGACATGCTGTACGACGGCATCAAGGAGGATTACGAGGTTGTCAAGCCCGGCGGCGCGTTTTACATGTTCCCGAAAGCCCCGTGGGGTACGGCAACCGAGTTCGTGCATAAGGCGATCACGGAATATTCGATGCTCATCATCCCCGGCAACGTGTTCAGCAAACGGGATACGCACTTCCGTATTTCGTATGCCGCATCCGACGCGACCATCGAACGCGGCATCGAAGCGTTCCGCAAACTGGCACGTGGGTAAAACCAAGCCGCCTCAAGGGACAAGGCAGGACGGTCACGGAGCAACCGCTTGCAACGCGATTTGCTGAACGACCGTTACTCTGCCATGCGCCGCCGCACTGGTTTTCTCTGCCAATCTCATAAACCATGCGACGTCAACAACTGCGGCAAATCACACGTTGCCCGTATCCGTTCTGTCCGATACTCAAGGGGGCAGTAAAAATTTGAAAATTTTATTATACCCGTCGCTCATGCTCCGGGCTGTTGTTACCCGGCTATCATTCCTAAAATTCTCTTCAATCCGCAAAGTTTAACTCCACTTGTCACGTGAATACGGGAACAAATGGAAAAACTGCTGTAATCACTACAATTGTCTAATGTTTCTTTCGAAGCCTCGCCGAAAAATTGTGAGGACGGAATGAGTCTTTTTCAACAGGAGAAAAACCGCCTTGTTTTTGGTGAATGTGTTAAAACCATTCGGCAAAGTGCGGTAAAGACATTCCCGTACCGGCGTTCAGCGTTACTTCCAGGTAACGATTACGGTATGAGAACGATTCCGTCACAGTGATCATCCTTCGAGGTCCAGGAAAGTATCATGACAAAGACAGGTCTGCATTGTTGCGTTTTTCGCAATCCCATCATCGTATTGATGATCCTCGGCGCCACGGTTTTGGTTTGCCAACAGACGGCCGCCCAGACGAAAGTGAAGCACCGTTTGGCACCCGAAGTCCAGCCCGTGTTGCGGTCGTACCCGATAGTCCGTGCGTATGCCGCAGAAGCGGATCGCGTTTTGACGGACGTCTTCAAGCAACGTTCCATCACGGTGTCGCACAACGCCGGCAAAAACAGCGTTCATGTTTGGGCCACAGACGCCGAACACTCGCAAATTGAGCACTTTTTGACGCAACAGCAGGTTCTCGGAGTGCGCCGTCCGTCATCGGGCAATCTGATCGCGCTGATGCAACGGCGGCACAACGGCGGCAACACGCACGCTTTCGGGCAGGTGAGATTTGCCAGCCTGCATGACAGTGACACGGGACAAAATGTTCCTGCCTATTGGCAGAATCAAAACGTCCCGCAACACAGCCAGGTACGGCAGGTTGCTGGCAACATGCAGGAACCGCAAGCGGGTTTGCCGCCTGTGGCAACCAGCACCCAAACGCGGCAAATCAAACTGCAAAGAACGTCGGCTCGTGATTTTGAAGCGAAAATCCTCAATGCGATCCAAAGCCGTTCGGTTCAAGTGGCGCGGACGGTTTCGGGAAACCAGACGATCTACACCATCCCGCTTCCCGACAGCCAGCGTATTGAAATGGCCATCGACCCCCAGAACAGCACCGTGACGCTTGCGGGGCCGGGCAACAGAGTCGATACCTTTGTCCAAATTATCAATCTGCTCGATAGCGAGCAGTCGCAAAACGGCGTGATGGGAGTGGTTCCCATTACGCGGGGCAACGAATCGTTTCAATCCCTGGCCCGCATGATCAATCCAACGGCGGGCCAGTTTGCGGGAAATCCATCACAGGCAACCCCGCAGGCAACCTTGCCGGGGCAGGGAAGCGAGCTGCGTTTCGCCACTCCACAGATTGTGACGAACGGTGAAACCGCCCCGTCGCAGGTTCCGCCCGATGCCGGCGCGTTGGTCGGGCCTGTGGAAGTGGAAATTCTGGACGGCGGCATGATCGTCATCAGGGCACGGACATCCGGCGACTTGGCACTGGTTCGCGAGCTGATCAATTACATCGAAGTGACGAGCCGCGAATACCAGCCGACCATCATGGATGTGCCGATGATTCACGCCGATTGCGTGCGCGTGACCGTTGTGGCCCTGCAATTGTACAACGAGTGGTACGCCAACCAGTTTGGTCCAATCAGCGTCACGCCACTGGTTCGCCCGAACTCGATCCTGTTGATCGGCTACCCCGGCGGTATCGAGGCGATCCAGAACCTGATCGCGAAACTTGACTCGCCCATTGACGCGGAGGCACAGATACAAACCTTCCCGTTGAGTTATGCTTCGTCAGAAGCCATCCAACAG
>WRMR01000044.1 GCA_009776995.1 Planctomycetaceae bacterium
GCGGGGAGGTGCTAAAACTCAAGGAATGATACCATTTCCGCCCATTTCTCGCTCCACCAATTCGCCTAACTTAACTACCAACCTCTGAACGGTAGGTCTTTTTCTCCAAAATTCCACCGTTTGAAAAAAAACGCAGACACTGGCACGTTTTTTGCTGAACCACCGGCTCTTGGCGAAAAAGCTACAAGCTGTTGAATTCCATGAGCTATTTTATTATACGTCAGTTTCCGTCATTTTGGCGAATGCAGAATTTAGAATGCAGAATGCAGAATGTTCCGCTTCCTTATCTTCACTCTTCACTCTGCTCTTTGAACTCTGCTCCGCTTCGACCGCTTGATAACTCTCGCGGCTCTGATTGGAAATATTCTGCACTCTGCACAACGACCGTGCGATTTCCCCGGTGGAACCACACCCAAACAACAACGGAATGTCAGGATACGCACCTCCGTGTTTTTTCATTATCCATGTTGACTATCATTCTCCCTTCACGAAAAACATCAGTTTTTTACAAATATTTGGCTGAAATGTTACGATACAATTTGTTTCGGTCGGGTGCTTGGAGTTGGGAGAACTTCCGGCACTCTACACACGCCAAAACCGTTCACGATTTTTCGATGCAGTCGAAAGAAAACTGTTTTTGATTTCTGCTTGCAAACGAAACCATTACTCATTCTGACATTTCTTGAGGTTCCCATGAAAAAAACATTGATCGCCCCCCGTCGTTATGTTCAAGGTCCCGATGTTCTTGCCGAAATCGGTGTCCTGCTCCAGCCGCTTGGAAAGAAAGCCCTGATCCTGTGGGATCGACCGCTCAAAGAGCTTGTCGGTGCCGTCGTCCGTGAGTCTCTTCAGAATGCGGACATTGCCTGCTTCGAGGTTGATTTTGAAGGCGAGGCGACCCTGGCCGAGCGCACTCGCGTGGGTGATCTTGCCGTTGCGGAAGGTTGCGACATCTCCGTGGCCATCGGCGGCGGCAAGGTGCTGGACGTCGGCAAAGGGGCAGCGATTGACCACAAAATGCGCATCGTGACCGTCCCAACCATTGCCTCGAACGATTCGCCGACCAGTGCCGCTTCGGTTTGGTATGATGAAAACCACAATTTTCAGGGATTTGAGTGCTGGCCGTTCAATCCCGACCTCGTTCTGGTCGATAGCCGTGTCATTGTCAACGCCCCGGTTCGGGCCTTCGTTGCCGGGATGGGTGACGCCTTATCGACTTGGGTCGAAATGGAAGCGTCAATGCAAACCCGCACGAAAAACCTTTCCGGAGGACTCCCGACGATGGCGGCGGCAGCATTGGCGAAACTCTGTTTTGAGACACTGCTCGAATACGGCATCGACGCCAAACGGGACGTCGAGAATCACGTCTTGACGCCCGCGGTTGAAAAAGTGATCGAGGCCAACACACTCCTTTCGGGGATCGGTTTCGAGAGCGGCAGTCTGGCCACCGCCCATGCCATCGGGAATGAACTCTCCAATGTTGCGGCTTGCCAGGCTGCCGGAATGATGCATGGCGAAAAAGTCGCGTTCGGTATCGCCACACAGCTTTGCCTCGACGATTCCGTGACCGCCGAGTACCGCAACATGCTTTTCGGGTTCATGATTGAAATCGGACTGCCGGTCACGTTCGAGGATTTGAACATGGCACCGCTCGACCCGACGATGTTGCGACAAATCGCCGAAAACGTTGCAGTTCCCGGTTCGCTTTGCCATAATCACCCCTTTGAAGTCACCACGCAAAGCCTGTACGACGCCATGCTGGCCGCCGACGCCTTGGGAAAAGCCATCAAACGATGATTCGCACCTGCAAAGACTGCTAAATTTGGTGATTTCAAGTTGGAAAGTGCAGGTACTATAGCGCACTACGCCAGCATAGGATTCACGCCAAAAAAGCTGTTCGATCAATCAGAGCCGCGACGGTAACGGAGCGGTGATTCCGCTCGAGAACTCTCGCGCTCCTGATTGAAAAGTGCGGTATAACGGTCAAGTCATTTCTCAATCACGATAGCACTCCCGGTGACAGCGGTGACTGTTCCGGCAATGGAGGCATGCAAATCGGCACCGAGGGCGGGTTTGCCGTCTTTGACCGGGCGCACGGCAATCGGTTGGCCAAGCGTCACGGAATCACCAACGCTGACAATCGGCACACAAGCGGCACCGATGTGTTGCCGCAACAGAATTTCGACACGCGGCACGTCGATCAGCGCGTCCCGCAACGGCCCGTGATTGTCAAAACGCAACAACCCTGTTTTTTGCATGAGCCGATGCGTCGGTGTTTTCCGGTTGTGAAGATGGTTGACCGGTCGGTTTTCGCAAAATGGGGCGCTGTCCCAGCGTCGGCCATCGGCAAAAATACGGCGTTTGTTTTCAGCGCAAACCCCTTGCGGGTCGAGACCTTCCGGACACGAGACATAGCTGCACAAGTTGCACTCGCAACAGAATTGCGTTCCCGGCACGTCGGCGGCTTTCGACAAGTTGAAACCGAGACTTCGCATTGCCCGGTGTGGCTCAATAGGATGGCCGAGCAGGTAGCGTGGGCACAGTTCGGTGCAGTAGGAACACTGGTCGCAGGCCGCCTTGCCAGCCCGGGCCGTCTTTTGCCAATCCCATGATTTCCGTTGCACAATCAAATGGTCTTCCGGCAAAACGATGATGCCGCCAGTCGTTTTTGTCACAGGTTTCGACAAATCCTGCTCAAGGTAGCCCATCATGACGCCGCCGATGACGTAACGCGGGTTCGGAATCGTCACACCGCCCGATGCAGGCAGACAGGCTGCAAGCGGTGCCCCGACCGGTACGCGAATCGTCACGGGATGCGTAACGTCACCACCAACGGTCAGCCACTTTTCGGTCACGGGGGTATTGTTCGCCGTTGCTGCCACATTGAAAGCAGTTTCGACATTCATTACCACCGCCCCAACGTTCAGCGGAATTTGCCCGGGAGGAATGATTCGTCCGAGGGTTTCATACACGAGACAGAATTCATCACCGGAGGGATAAGCGTCCCCAAGTGGCGCAACCGACATGTGTGTAAGCAGTTGAGATTGCACGGCGTCGATGACTCCGCCGTATTTTTTCTTGATGCCGACAATGCCGCGTGTTGCGCCGGTCAGTTGCATGGCAATTTGCAACCCGGACACAAATTGGGCTGTCCGGTGCAACAGCAATTCCTTGTCTTTATGCAAAAGCGGTTCGCATTCCGCAGCGTTAATTACGACGGTATCGGCACTTGCGGAAAGTTTGACGTGTGTCGGAAACCCGGCACCCCCACAACCAACCACCCCCAAAGCGGCTATTTTGTCGATTTTAATTGTCATAATTCATTGTTATTGAAAAAGTTTCATGCAAAAAAAGAACTCATGGAATATTATACCAGGATATTGGGTCTGTTCAAAGGTTGGGTGAGTGAGTTCCATCCTGTGAACGTAAGGATCAGTTTCCCAGGGTCTAAGGAGTCTCGCTAAAATCACTTGTACATTTTCATCAGAGCCGCGAGAGTTATCGAGCGGTCGAAACGGAGCAAAGTGCAGAATGCAGAGTGCAGAGTGCAGAGTGCAAAGTGCAAAGTGCAGAGTGCAGAATGCAGAATGCAGAATGCAGAATGTTTCCAATCAGAGCCGCGACGGTAACGGAGCGGTCGAAGCGGAGCAGAGTTCAGAGTTCAAAGTTCAAAGTTCAGAGTGAAGATAAGGAAGCGGAACATTCTGCACTCTGCACTCTGCATTCTGCGCTTTCAAAGTCCCAATTCCGAATGGGCATCCATCGCCACAAGTTCGCGGTGGTCGTAAGAATAGAAAAAGCAGGCAATGCATCTCGACAATTGAATCAGATACCGTTTTTTGAAATCGGACTCCCGCATTTCCGTTGCCAGGGTGCGTGCATTGGGCGGATAAACGTATTCCGGCAGCGATTCGCTCGCGATGGCATTGCCGGTTTTCATCTCATACACGGTAAAGGAAGTCCCTGCGCGTCCCTGATAAATTCCGGGCGACGAAGACGACGAGGTTTCAAAGGAATCCAGGTAAATCGCCAGAACCATGTCGGCTTCCATGTCTTTTCCGAATTTTTGGAAGTCTTCAATCTTGTTGTCGTGACGATCCAGCCATTTATTGACACTGGTGGTCGAAACGATTTCGATTTTTTTGACATTCTGCATCAGATGCAAACCGACGGCCTTGGCCAGGTCGCGCGGCACGTCATCATAACGCGGATCGGTCATGTTTTCGGACAGGCAGACTACGGCGACTTTTTTGCCTTTGAAAAATTTGTATTTCGCCTTCGTTTCCATACCGCCGGTCATCAGCAAAAACGTCGCCAGCAGAGCCTGGCAGCCGGTCGTCAGACAAAGAACCCCGGCCAGCCAGAAAACAAAGCACCACTTCAACCCCGCTGAACCGGATGGACGCTTATGATCCGTCATCTCACTGTTTCCCATTGTTTTTTCCGAAGCCGTGTTTCAATATGCCTGCGTAATCGTGTAAGCGTTCACGGTTTTTTTCTCACCACGAAAGGTAATGCAGAATGATCTTGTGATCACCCGTTGACGTGAAAAAATATTCTGCATTCTGCACTCTTCATTCTGCATTTCCTTCGTATCATCGTGGTGAATCATCTCGTGAACGATTACGTAATCGTTATCGTCGCCGCGATTTTGCCGTCTTTTGTGTTTTTGTTAAAATAACCCGACTTTGCGTGTTTTGCCAATGACACGGAACGTCACGCTGCTTCGGCTTGTTCGGAAGAGTGGCCGGCCGGTTTTGCCTTGACGCTTTTCTTCGACCGTTTGGCGTTCGCGGCAATCAACTTGCGTTTTTCCGAGCGAATTTCAAATTTCCAGCGTGCCGCGTCTTCGAGCCGTTCCAGTTCCCGCAACAGGTTTTCCGCCTCGTCAAAACGCTCCTTGTGCCGGTACAGCGTGGCCAGCATGAGCATCGCCTCGATATCCCGGGGATTCTTTTGCAACAACATCGTGAGGCAGCATTCGGCCTCGAACCAGTTCCCTTGCAGGTAATGGTGCTGCGCATCGGGGAACATGTCCTTGTTCGGCGGAGGCGGCAACCGCAAATGGTTGCACCGCTTTTCATACCGGGCACTTTGACCGCTTAACACGAGCCAGAGCAATCCCAACATGGCATAAGTCCCCCAGCGAAGCATTCCCGTAAGCAGTTCCGACCAGTAAAAATTGACTGTCACCACCCCGCAAAGGACGAAGCCATAGACCAGGGCGATCATCAGGAACGACCATCGCCCCTGCCGCATCACTCCGCCGGCACCCGGCCAAAGACCTGCTACGTAATTCATGGATAGCACCTATTCATCGCCGTAAACGTTCGTGTTTTCCTCTTTGGTCACCGGCCGTTCCATTTCGTCCGACTGCACCTGCACGACCACCCGATGATCGCCCGCCGCGAGACATTGGGCCCGCACGAGATACGTTTTCTCTTCCCGCGGCGCAAGCTGGACCAGGTTGCCGAAATCAACCAGCGAACCGGAAAATCGATGTTGTGTCGGCCCTTCGGCGGCGACAAACCGCATTGCTTCCGGCAGTTGGACGCGAATTGAGACGTTGCTCGACGCCTTGGTGCCGCGATTGAAAATGCGCATTTCATACACGGCCTCGCGTCCCAGTTCGACCGGATCAACCTTGTTGGCGATTTCAAATCCCAATGACGCGATCCCATCGACGGCGACCTCGTGCGCCGTATTTGCCTGCAAACCTCCCTGAGCGCGGCCGACAAACTCAATTTTGTATTCGCCGATTTCTCGAGGTAACGTGACAAGCTCAATCTTGCCCGACTGTTGGGACGGCAAAGTGTCCAGCATCCAATGCACGGTGCGCGTCTCGGGATCGTAGGCACCCATCGAATCCGTACTGACAAAATCAATGCCTTTCGGCAGTTTCGCGATCAGAATCACATCGCGGGTTGCCGCCGAACCGGGATTGCCGACCCGCAATTCGTAGGTTGCTTTGCGTTCCAGGAAACGGTTTTTCGGTCCGTCAATCGCCAACGTCAGTGCCGGGGCCAGCACGACAATCGGGATTTTACTCTCGACCATCAGGTCATTGTCCCCCTTCGCGACGAGGTAATTCGTCATTTCACCGTCTCGTTCACATTTCAATGTGAGTCTCAGCCGCTTGCTCTCGTTTGGCTTCAAATCCCCGAAATCGGACGACAGTTTCTTGCCTTTCGGATGCGACAGACCGTCCGGCACAAACTCTTCCAGCGTGATATTGCGCGCCGTGCCCGAACCGGGGTTGGAAATCATGATTTCAAGAACCACATCGCCGCCGACAAGGTGTTCGTCGCTTGCCGTTGCCACTTCCATGGCCAGCGCGGGTTTGGTCACGCGTGCACCGGCCGATGCTTCGACGCTGAACGTTGCCGTCGCGACGCTCCCGATTTCCCCTTCGGCAACCGGGATAAGAATCATATCAACGTTACGTTCTTCGTTAATTCCGATGTCGCCCAATTGCCAGCAAATGTCGCCGCCGGCAGTTCGTGACGCCGAAGCCCCCGCCTCGATAAACCGTGTCCCTTTCGGCAAGCGGTCCGTTAGCACGACATTTTTTGCTTTCGCCGAACCCGTGTTGCGAATATTGAACGTCACGGTCATCGGTTCGTTGATTTGCACTTCGCGCGGCATTATTTTTTCAATGACAAGTTGCGGAATTTGTGCTCCCAGCAGTTCCTGCGATCCGGGAACGCCTGTTCCCTCCTCATGAGCGGATGACGCGTGGTTTCCACTCAAGGGGTTGCCGAGTTGAAGCGAGGCACCGTCATTCCGAATATCCATCGGCACCGTACTGTTTCGGGCGATTCGTTCTTCCGGTTCGGCAACTTGCGGAACAAGACTTTGTTCCAGGACGGGCGGCTGGTTGCCGAATGCCATGCGGCTGTTTCCCTGCGGTGTGTTGCCATATCCGCTGTCCGGGGGCTCAATGACGTCAACCTGGATTGCACCATCGGACGGTGACGTTAAATCCGGCGGCAGAAGTGGTTGAAACGGAATGACGCCGCCCGGTTCATCCCCGAACGAAAGATTGGGGAGGGAACCGGGTTCGAGATCGTTCCCGTCAAATCGCAACGTGAGATTGTCACGCGGTTCTCCTTGCGGTGAATCAAGCAAGGGAGGAACATTGGTGATTTCCGGTGACAAGTTTCCATTTCCAAGCGGAGGCGGCATGGGCGGTAGCGTCTGCTCCTGCATCTGGCTGATTCCCTGAATGACATGCTCGGGAACATCATCACTGTTACCCCAGTTGCCGTCGCCGGTGACCGACAAAGTCCCGAAGTGTTGCTCACCGGTTGTTGTAGAGGCCGTGATTCCTGGAGCACCGGGGACTTGCCGAATCGTTGCCGACGCCGGAACGTTCCTGCTCTCGTCCCCTTCTTCGGAGGTGTGAGAGACCTGCCGCACTTGCTGCGCATTTTGCGCAACCTGTCCAGATTGCACGGTTGCCGGGACGACGCCAAATGCGTTGGCAACCTGGACGGGCGGCTTGGAAGCCGTGCTTGGGGAGTTATCCTGCGGCTGATAGGTGGGGAGTAATGTTGGACTTTTGTTCACCGACGCTTGGCTTGTCACAGGTGGCAGTGTCCCACGAAGTCGCCGCGGCGTGGCATCGATTTTTTGATTTTCGTTGCTTTGACCGACAACGAAAGTGCTGCTGATCCCCGCGATCAATAATAGCAGAACGATCGAATCATAGTATTTGTTACGTTTCATTGCTTGGATATTTCTCATACTGGAGTTCACAACATCAGTTTCCGCACTTGGGGAAATGGAATTTGAAAAATGTCTGCATCGTCCATAAGTTTTGAATTTGTGCGATTCATAACAAAAATTGCCATTCCCGAAAAGAGCAAATTGGTGATTTTTTGCAATTATTTCCGGCACACTTTCTTTAAAACGTTTATTTGACCCAAACTGTTACATGCTACCCGTTAATTTTGATAAACAGGGGCATTCGTGAAAGGAGTCAACGGTGCCCCGATGGAACCGGTGCCTGACGGCGTATTGCCTGTTCCACCGTAGGGATTGGAAGGGGCGACCACAGAACCGTCGAACGGGGTGCTTCCTGTGGGAACATCCGTCACAGGATTGATAATCCCGGTTGTTGTCCCGCTTTCCGTCCGAAACGTGGCAAGTGCCTGCGACTCCCGACGCATACTTTCAGCACGGTCAATTAACTCGTCCTGGGTCATTATCCGTTCCGGCCGCAATTGGAAATCAATCTGTTTCGTGTCAGTAATTTCTTGGGGCCAAACAACTTCCGAAAAGAAATCGATTCCCGGCCATTGATACCATGGGGCTTTCACTTTGCGATACTCCGTCAACGGCTCGAAACCTTCCTTGACAATGGTAAATTCCATCGTTCCATAATGAGTAAAATGACAGGTGACGGGTGTTCGGCCAACCGGTTGTTTATTGACATATACCATTGCTCCGGTGATCGGCTGGGAGTATCCTTCCTGAAACGCGCGAATGAACATCCGACGTCTTACACAGCCCATTTCAAAACATATTGTTATGACAATGGCAAGCAGCAAAATCCTTTTGGCAACCATCCATTTTGACATAGAAAAACAATTCCTGTTGCGTGATAATACCCTTGTTTTTCAGAAATATTCCAAGTGATCTCATCTCGCCATTCACGATTCAAAGTCGGTTGTTCACTGCGGAGTCTAACAATTTCGTGCCGACAAAGCCAGAGAAGTATTCTCAGAATTTCACAAAAACACAAAAAGAATATCGTACTGGATGTTTTGTTGTCGGTTAAGATGGGCAAAATCAAGCTTTGGGGTTTTCTGACAGGATAATAAACACCAGGAATCCACACCTGAACAAAACAAGACAGGAACGGATGGAATGTCTCTCTATAGAAAGCCATCTGGAAAAACGAATGAAAACTATGGAATAACATGGAGTTACAACATTCGTTACCAGTGTCAAATTCACAACAATTCTTACAATCGAAACAATCGGCATACCGTGTTTTCCACAGCATTCTCTTTAAAGATTAGGCTTCACCCCTACCGATCATGACAAAAGCGATGGTTATTATCATTTGATTTCATTCAAGGGTCAAAACAAATTCGATTGTTTTACATGAGGTAAGACTTTTGATTTTGTACGTAATTCATCGTATCGACAAAAATCGATTTTTGCTCCAACAGACTCTCGTCAGGAAGACTTGAGGGTGATTGGGACGAAAAGAAGGGCGAGGTTTTTCCCCCCAGAGAAACCGATCCTGCACGATCTTGTCGGCGGCATGATTTGGGGGTTGTATCGATGAACGAAAAGGACGGAGTATTTTTCGCTGGAATACAAATTTTCATGTTCTGACGTTTTTATTCATCATTCGCCTGAAAAGTTGCCGATAGAAGCCGTGGTAGCATGTCAGAGGGAACTAATACATGAACCGCGCGTGCTGAAAAGCAAAAATTTAGTGTCAGCCCTACCCAGATGTTTGTGTTTTTTTGATGAAAGTGGAACTTTCACAACACGGACAAGGGCGAAAACTCCGAATGAAAGGGAGATTCATTTGGAGGAACAAGAGACCAAGCGTACGAAATATCGGAGAGCCCGCAATGAAGGTTTTTACAACAGGCCAAGTCGCCAAAATCTGTAAGGTTGCACCTCGCACCGTCAGCAAATGGTTTGACTCGGGCCGACTGAAGGGATATCGCATCCCTGGGTCGCAAGACCGCCGGATTCCGCGCGAGTATCTGATCAGATTTCTCAAAGAGCATGGGATGCCACTTGGTGATCTCGAAGATGAAACACTTGCCAAAGTGCTCATCGTAGCTCAGGATCAGGTATTAGTCGAGAATCTCAAACGCGAACTGCCCGTCGAAAAGGCATTCAAAGTGGCGGTTGCAGCCAGCGGCTTTGACGCAGGGATCCAAGCCGAAAGTTTTCATCCCGACTGTATTATTGTTGACTTCTCGATTGGAAAGGCCGAAGCTCTCCAGATTTGCCAAAATCTGCGGAGAAACGGCGAATTTTCCGAGATCATCCTCATCGCCCTGTTGCCCGATGACGGCAGCCCGATGAGTTTTGATCGGTCGAGCATTAACGAAACATTCAAGAAACCCTTTGATGCATCGCTCCTGGCCGAACGTCTTCGGACGCTCATCGGCACCCGGAAGGAACTGGTTTAGCCTGGCATCACGGCAGAAGCCAGGATGGCGTCTGCTACTAGCAAGGAAGGAACCTCGCGATTGCATATAAAGTAACCGCCCAGGCAGGATGCCTGAGGCGGTTTTTTTTGGGTGCGCTCGGCATATTATTGAATTTGGAGGTGCAAATCCTCTCTCGGCCGCTCTGTGGGGAACGATTCGCCGGAAGTGATCCCGCCGCCCATCCGGATTGAGCCGACCATTTTTTGCTATTGCTCTTCCAAGATTGGCAATGTTATGGTACGCTTTCCGTTTTGAAACTGCTTTGTCGCGGGTTTGTCGGCTATGCTTCACCTCCTCAAGGAGTTCCAACGATGCGTTCGATTGCCATCATGAATCAAAAAGGCGGGGTCGGCAAGACGACGACGGCGGTCAATCTCAGTGCCGCGCTGGCCGAAACCGGTGCCAGGGTTTGTCTGATAGACCTTGACCCGCAAGCCCATGCCACACTGCATTTTGGAATCGAACCGCAAATCGAATTTCAATCGGTTTACGATGTGCTGGTCAACGACCTCGATTTGAAAGAAGTGCGGCAACAGGTGGCCGACAACCTCTGGCTGATTCCTGCACACATTGATCTGGCAGCGGCGGAACCGGAACTGCTCGGCGTGGTCGGTCGTGACATGATTTTGCGTGACAAACTGGCACAGGATGATAGGAAATTTGACTACATTATGATGGACTGTCCCCCTTCGTTGGGTGTGTTGACACTCAACGCTCTCACAGCAGTCGGTGAGGTTTTTCTGCCTTTGCAACCCCATTTTCTCGCCCTGCACGGTTTAAGCAAGTTGTTGCGCACCATCGAGCTGGTGCAAAAACGTCTCAACAGTCAACTGCGTCTCACCGGGGTCATTCTCTGCATGTTCGAGGCCAACACACGATTGGCGGGCGAGGTCGAGTCGGATGTCAGTGCGTTTTTTGAACAGACGCAATCGCGGGAAAAGTCGCCGTGGGCAGGAGCAAAAATATTCGACACGAAAATCCGTCGCAATATCCGGCTCGCGGAAGCCCCGAGTTTCGGCAGACCGATTTTTCAGTACGACAATTCGTCAAACGGAGCGGACGACTACCGGAAACTGGCTCAGGAAGTCGTCGCCGACACCCAAGGACTCGCGCAGAAATAGGTTGTTCGATCATTCAGAGCCGCGACGGTCACGGAGCGGTCATTCTGCTCGATAACTCTTGCGGCTCTGACGGAAATGCTCACGTTGATTATTGTGCGGCTCCCAGGCATTCGAGGCGAGAAAATCATCCCAGCCTACTCAAGACAAAGCATATCTGTTAGAATAAAAGTTGCTTTCGTCGACATCACGTCGTTTATGGCACAAAACATTTCACACAACACATATCAGGGGAGTCAATCATGCACAGGCGTACCATATTTGCGGGAATTTTTGTTTTAGGAAGTTGTCTGTTGTTGACGGGTTGCCCGAACAAGACGACACCCCCAACCGGTGGCGACCCGGCAGTTGGTGAAACAGGAGGTCAAAAACAAGTTGAAAAACCTGTTGCTGAAGCACTTCCCCAACCGGAAGCCGACCCCGCCGATATGACGACGGCTATTGCACTGCTGGAACAAAACCAAGGCACGTATGCCAAGAATGACGCCGGAGCTATTGTCGCCATCGACCTCAAACTGAGCACAGTTCTTGATCCGGCATCTCAAGGGGATCAAGATGACGGTCGCACCGTCGCCGATACGGACTACAACAATTCAGTCGGCGAGTTGTTCGACGCAATCAACAAGCTGGCTGACTTGGAAAAAGTGACGTTCGACGGACCGGGGATTGATGATTTCGGTGTTCTTCGCCTGTCAGACCTCAAAAAAGTGACTACGGTCCATTTCAAAAACACGAACATCACGACAGAATCGCTGAAAACCCTGGCGACAACCATGCAAGACCTGACCGATCTGTCGGTCAATCGTTGCTTGAATTTGAACGCGGAGTCACTGTCCGTCATTGCCAATGAAATGCCGAAGTTGCGAATCCTGGACTTGCAATCCAACGCGTTCAAAACTTTCGATCTTCGAGCCTTGGCAAACATGCCGGAGTTGAAACAACTGGACTTGCGGCAATGTACTCAAATTGAAGGCGAATCGCTTCGTTTTTTGGCCGGGATTTCGTCACTTGAGGTTCTCAAACTCAGAGGCACCGCCACATCCTTTCGCGACCGCGACATTGAGCATCTGGCCGGTCATCCTTCGCTGAAAGCCTTTTTCCTGCAGGACGCCAACGTGTCGGACGATTTCCTCGACCCGCTACTGGAAATTTCCACGTTGATCGATCTGTCCATGTTCCGTCTGTTGGACGTCAGTAACGAGGGGTTGCAAAAACTGGAAGGGGCCAAACTTCAGCGGCTTTTTATTCGTGAGAACGATCTGATTGACGATGAAGGAATTGCCATCCTCAAGACGATGCCCGATCTGAACCGTCTGACTCTGTACGAAGTGCGATCCATCACGGATGAAGGTTTGATTACCGCCATCTCAGGGAACAAGAAACTGGCCAATCTCGCGCTGTATGACATGGAATCCATTACGGATGAGAGTCGCAAAGCTCTTGCCACGACAACTTCCCTGCGAAGCATGGAATTGCGCAAGACCGGGCAAACCGACGAAACGCTGAAGTTGGCGGCAAAACTGCCGCGGCTGGAAACGATGATCATCGGTGATAACAGCAAGTTTACCGACGAAGGACTGGCTGCCCTTGGGGAAAGCAAGACGCTCAAGACCATTGAAATCAGGAATATTACCGGCATAACGGATCAGGGAATTCGGGATTTCAGAGCCAGGTACCCCAATATCGTCCTCAACGACGAATGAGGTTCAATCGGACTAAAAGAACCGAAAGGGTTTCATCGATGGGTTACTGGCAGGACAAAGTTGTCGTCGTGACCGGCGGGTCCTGCGGCTTGGGACGTTTCATCGCCGAAGCTTTTGGCAAAGCCGGGGCGAAACTGGCAATTATTGCACTCGAAAACGGTGATGTCCATCACGTTGCCGGTGAAATGAACGAATCCGGAATCGAAACGTTGCCGATTTGTGCTGACATCACCAGGCAGGACGATGTTGACCGCACATTCGCCGAAATCGTGCGGCATTTTGGCAAGATGGATGTGCTGGTCAATAATGCCGGACGCTCCATGCGCGGACATGTTCTCGAAACAAAGCCGGAGCAGTTTCAGTCGCTGTTCGACCTCAACGTCCTCGGGACGGTACGCTGCACACAGGTTGCCGCGCCGCACCTGATTCCAACGCGGGGGCACATTGTCAATATCGGTTCACTGGCCGCGAAAAGTGCCTCGCGTTGGGTGGGGGCATACCCGGTCACAAAGTTTGCCGTGGCCGCGTTTTCACAACAGTTGCGGCTCGAACTCGCTCCGCAGGGTGTGCATACGTTGCTCGTTTGTCCCGGGCCAATCCAGCGTGATTCCGAACGCTTGTATCAGCTTGAAGGCACCGATGGCATCCCGGAAAACGCCCTCAAATCCGGTGCGGGTGTCAAGGTTGGCAAGATTGACCCACAACGATTGGCCGCGAAAATTCTTTACGCCTGCGAACGCCGCAAACCGGAACTGGTCGTTCCGGCCACGGCAAAACTGGTGTTTGCCATTGCACAACTCTGGCCCGCCCTTGGCGATTGGCTCGTGCTGAAAAATACGTGATTGGTGAGTTATGGAATGCGTCTGGTCACAGCATGATGGGGATGATTTTACCTGATTCGATCGGCATTTTCGGTTGTTCCTTTGAGGACTTCGATTTCAAGCGGTGTGGTGACAGAGTTTCCGCACTTTAATCATAACTACTATGGGTGAGAGGGAAGCCGCAACGACCGATGGCGGCCCAAATCCCCTTTCGATCAAAAGCTCGTTGAAAACCGTTGCCGAAGCCATGCCAAGCAAAAATACCGCGATGATCAACACAAATTGCTGGGCCGTAAAGCCTGAACGTACCGAATCTGAGTGTTCTTTTTTTCCGGCATTGCTCGTACTCACAAAATCGGGGTTAAAATCATGGTGATAGATAATATCATCATCGCCAATTCAACTTATTTTTAGCGAGATCAACCACAATGTGCAAACAATGGAATGAAAAAACTTATCCCATCAGCAAAAACCCATTTTTACCACTTTTTCCATTTACCGCCACAGCAAAATCACTGTTTCTTAAAAAAATACTCAAGTTTACCGCAGACATTCTGTTCATTATAGAGAAAAGAATCTGTAAAAGTGAAACTGAAAGAATAAAATAATTATTTTAAAAAATCACGAAGATATTGTTCAATAATAACCTGTCGAAATTGATGCAGATATTGTGCGAGAGATGGAATTTTGGCACAATAGCGGAAGAATGGTACGCTTGATGTCTTGCCAACCACTACCATTGGACGATTTCCCATGACCGCCGAACAAATATGACCGTGAGAGCAAACGAACCAGACATTCCGCAACGGCCCAAGACGCTTTCGTATCGTTATGAGAACAACGGCGATTCGTTGACGTTGCGTGAAAAACCGCATGTCATTGCCGCATGTTTTCTGGGATTTTGGCTGACCGGCTGGACCATCGGTTGTGTGTTGCTGATTTGGCAAGTCCTCAAGGAACCGTCATTTTTTTGTTTTGCCACTCCTTTTTGGGCGGCATGGATTTTCGTGTTCTGTCAGTTGATGATGGTCATCTTCGGCAAAACCACGGTTCTGCTTGATTGTGATGGGCTGTTAAGCGAATACCGTGTCCTGATCAAAATTTCTTCCCGGCAAGTACCGATTGATGAAATTCGATATTGTCACGCGATAGAAAAAAATCCTGCCGGCAACGACAGCGAATCTTCCTGCTTTATCGAGGCAGTGACTCATGGGAAGCCGGTTCATTTTTCGACAACCCGGTTCGAGGAAGCGGAATGGCTGGCCTGTGAAATGAATCAAATGCTGATGGCATTGAAAGGGAAAGAACAATGGAAGGCAATGCCTGATCTCATTGAGGTGGAAGATCAGCACGAAACCGATGAACAGGTCACGATCCTGTTGACTTCAAAGCCTCAAAACATCGAACCCCCTGGTGATTGTCGCTGGAAAATGAGTGTGGGGTTTGATTCGGTCACATTCAGGCAACAAGGCGAATTTTCATTAGGGGCTCTGGGATACACCACATTTACTATGATCTTTTGGAACGGTATCGTCTCAGTATTTGTCATGGTTCTTTGGGGATTCCAAAAAGGGGGGCCGGAATTTCTCAGTTGGGGATGGTGGGGGATGTTCCTGTTTTTGATCCCGTTTGAAGTGATCGGATTGATTTTCTTTCTGGCTTGGTTTCTCGCGTTGATGGCACCGTTTCA
>WRMR01000045.1 GCA_009776995.1 Planctomycetaceae bacterium
GCGGCAACAGCACCCGCTGCGGCTTTCGTGAATGTTCGTCTCGAAATGGAATTCTGATGGGTCATGGTTTTCTCCTCATATGCTTGTCAAAGGAATCTTGTAGAAATCATATTTATTTTATTATAGCAATGCGCAATACTTTTTTCTACGGGATGCAATGATTTCAGGAAATCGTGGGTGCAATAGAATATTAACCACACCTTGGAAATTGCGTCCTTATCAGAACTGAGGACACAGTGACCGCAAAAGAACGGCTAAAAAACTGCTCCTGAATGACAGTGGAAAGCGTCCCGCCAATAGAAAAACATTTGATTTTTTTCGTGTGTCCCGATACTTTCCCTCGAACGGACAAAGTGTGTCAGGATAATTTTTTTATTTTTTCAAAATTTCATCTGCACACTCCTTCCATTGCCAACTTCTCACTTTTTCGGGGAACCCAAGACGCGGAAAAAGCATCTAAACTGCTGTTATGCTGGTAATCCCTGATTTCGCCGGGGGTGGTGAAAATAATTTTTTCCCCGAAAAGCGAAAATCATTGAGAATTTTGTAAAAATGGGACAAATAGCTTGACGACGAAGTCTGGTTGAATCAATATAAATGTATCCCATGACTTATAAAAGAGGAAACTGCATGAGCCTTGCCGGTTCATGTGGATCGTATTTGCGCCGAAAGGACACGCGACGGTCGAACCCGGATTTCCCACTTGTCGTCGTTCTTTTCTTGTTCAGATTTCACACGTTTCAGTTATAGAAGGCGAATCCACCATGTCATTCTCTGAAATCACCCGGAAAATTGCAAATTCCCTGAGCGGCCTGATTTTCAATGAAAAAAAGCACAAAAAAGCCGTCTTTCAGCATCGCCGCTTACACATTGACCCTCTTGAAGAGCGGCAATTGCTTTCCGTGAATGTCGTGATGCCACAGGAAAAGATACTGACGCCGTTCACGCTGCATTCGTCACCGACGATTTCCGCCAGTAATTTTTTCATCAATAACAGCAGTTCTTACGGCGGGGCTCAATATACAGAAACGTATTGGAGCAACGATTACATGGCCTCCAACAATCAGGGGGACACGGTCATCACCTGGACGCAAAACGATTTCGTTTACCGAATGGACGTCAACGGCAACTACGTTCGCGATGCGAACGGGAACCCGATCCGGCTGACCGACAATTTTGGAAACTATTATGACGATTACAACATTTATGCCCAATACCTGACCAATCAGGTGGAACGCATCACGCTTCCGGCCGAACTGCTCGACAACCTGGTTTCCAATGTTGACAGCAGTTTTAAGGTGATTTATGCGCCTTATACCGTTCAACAGCTTTCCATCAAGAGCGTAACGACGCCCGGCTCTTACGGGGGGACAGGTACGAACATCGTCATGGATTTCAGACTCGGCGGTATCGACATGGGGGACGGCGTGGAGAGATTTACCGATCCCATCCGGTTTGATGAGAATCAATCTCCGGTGGAAAACGCCCGGGAGATTGAGCTGGCATTGCAAAATCTGGGACGTTATTATGGGTATGAGCTTTACATGAATGTCAAGGTGACGGCGGAATCGTCAACGGACTTCATGATCACGTTTGAGACGGATACCAGCGGAGTCGCCGTACCTGAATTGCAAGTCAGGGATTCGCTTATCATCCAGGGGACATATCCGGGGGTTCTCATTTCGACCGTCAGTGCGCCGATCGTGTTGACCACCCTGGATTCCTGGGGGAACGACCAGGGGATTCTCATTAATCCGGGCAACCCTCAACAAACAGCCGAACGCATCCAGCAGGCATTTAATTCCGTGGGCGTCATGTCGCCTTTTCCTCGTGTGGAAACCTATACCCGGGACATCCAGCTTAATCCTTACGGGGAAAATGTCAACGTGAATTATCGTCCTTCGTACGACGTTTTTTACACGCCGGAAGTGAGTGTCGTTTATGCCGGTCTCTCCGCTGCGGGAGAGCTTCAATTCGATATCACGTTCATCAACAGCGGCGGCTTGAGTCTGCACAGCATCGCTATCGTCAGTGCCCGCGACGAATTTGGTACGGACTGGAGCAACAAAACATCTACCGCAACGGTGAAGCAATCCAGTGATGCTTTCCGGGTCAATGCGCCGGAAACAAACGATCCCACGTCAAGCGTTCCTCTGGTAACCAACCAGATGAACCCCTCGGTTGCCATGGACGCCGACGGCGATTTTGTCATCACCTGGCAGTCGGAAGCCGCCACGACGGGCACCGACACAATCACCGACATTTACGCTCGAAGGTTTTCGCCGCAGGGAGTTGTGCCGGATGATAAAATCACGTTCTACAATGACGGCTACAGCTATGAACGTTATGTCGGCGGCGTCTCCAACAATCCTGTGCAGGGTGTGCGGCCGGTCGGCGACGAGTTCAAGGTCAATTCCTTCAGCAACAGTTATGCAACCCAGCCTTCGATCGGCATGGACCCCGATGGTAATTTCGTCATTGCCTGGTCAGTTTCTTACCAGAGAACCAGTGACGGCAACGCCATTTACGCCCGGTATTATGACCGCTACGGCAATGCGCTGACGGACAGCGTGATACTTGCCAATAACATGCAAACGACGCTGATTCAACCAACGGTTGCCATCAGCAACGATGGTTATGCGGCCATCTCCTGGGTTGCCAGCGAGGATACCAATGTCCAGCACCTGGTGACCGTCAGTTCCATCTATATGTCCATCTTTGCGCCGGGAACTTTGAACCCTCTGCCCGGATGGGACGCGACACAGGTTGTTGCCACCAATTATAGTCCGCATAATCCCTCGCTGTCCTTCGATCCCCACAACACCCTGCTGTTCACCTACACCGACCATTACGCGGACTTCACTTCCATCAATACCATCAAAGGTTCTTATGGAGCGGAAATGTCCGACGTTTTGGCCCGGGTCTATGAACTTCAGGACGGGACTTACGTGATGACGAGGGGGGACTTCCGGGTCCATTCCCAGGGGAACTGGATCGATAACTCGCCCTACGATTCCGAAGCCTGGCGCGGGCCTCAATACAACGGTGTCGGGCAGCTCGATTCCGACGGGGACATGGTCTTCATCTACCAGGGTTACGGTCCCGACTCCAACATGAGTTATAATACCACGTATTACAGTAATTACTATTTACCCGACAACTACGGTTACTACAGTTACTATTATTATATTGATATCCCGGGAAGTTTCTTCGAGAAGTATCTCAATTCCACCAAGAATGCGGACCTTCTGAAATATTTCAACCCGCTCGCTGAAAATTTCGTTTACGGCAGCACCGATGTCGATGTGGCCGTTCGTTATTATTTGAATCGGGCCGTCACAACGTATCAAGGAACACCCAACCAGATTACCAACGAGCAGCTCGGACGCTTGAACGCCATCTTTGAAAGCGTTGCCGGGATGTTGCGCGGCGGTGCAAACGATGTTTTCACCACGCGCATCAACAAAGGGGACTTCCTTTTCGCAGGTACGGAAGTCGCCGCCACTTCTTCGGACGCCAATGTCACTTCGACGCGCGACGGCGTCAACTCCCATTGGTACATCCTGATTCCGAACTTCGTGGAAAACCCCATGACCGCTGGTGGAATCCAACTCTATATAACCACGGAGTTTTTTAATGCCATTGACAGCCCGAATATGCAGTTGGGTTTCGAATTCACCAACCAGGTTTTTCGACCGGACTTGTTTCTGTGGACGCTGAACCGTAGCCTCAACAGTATGGACAACAACGGGTTTTACGCCCATAATGACTTTACAGACATTCTGGCACCGGGGATCAGCACAAACCCTGTCGGTATGATTATGCCCAGTGCCGAAGTCACCTATTATGCACCCGGAGAATTTGAATATCTGTTCAGTGGCTTTTACAGCCAATTCAATACGTACACAGTCATGGACTACCTGAACCAGTCCCAATACTATACCGACATCAATGGTTACCATGTTTATGAAATCGTATTCGTCGGTGGTGCCCATGACTTGCAAGTCTCTCTGTCTTACGGAAACGGCAGTACGATGACACGGCAGAACATGCAGGGGAACGTGTTTCAGGCCTATTTTGTTACCGAGCAATACGGTTACCGCGGTGCGGAGAAAGGAACGCCGGGGCTTTCCGTTTTGCCGAACGGGTCCTATGTCACGTCCTGGTTCACTGATATCACGACGACGGACGGCACCGTGGTTGACCGGAAAATCAACTACCGCTATTTCTATGAAGACAGCGATAATGTCGGGCCGAAAGTCACGGACGTCATTCTGCCCAACGGGCAATACGTGGCCAATCAGGATACGATCACGTACGCCCTTGACCAAATCGTCCTGACATTCGACGAGGAACTCCTGGCCAACGGAACAAACGGCTTGCACAGCGTTCTGAATCCGAGCAACTGGGCCATCATCAAAGACGGCGTCAAACTGAACAACGCCATCAAGTCGATCAGCTTCGGCATGAACAAAGCCGCTGACATCATCGCCGAAAATCCGGGTTCGATTGTGGCCGACAGCGTTCTCTCCTACGGCTCGAACAAGTGGGAAGTGGTCATTGAGTTCACTCAGCCGCTCGGTACGGGAAGCTACGAACTTGTCGCGACCAACATGATTACCGACACGTCGGGCGTCCGCTATGAACGCGGCCAGATCGTCTATGGCAACGGCAATGCGCTCGGGGCGGACGGAACCAACGCCAACGGCCAGAATTTCACCCGCAATTTCAGCATCAATGCCATTGACGGAACCTTGTCTTTCTACGGTGGCAGTGCCGGTTATGTGGAAAAACTGGTCAGCGACGGCGGCGGAGACCATTACACCCGCACCGACGCAACGCTTTATGACACGCCAAGTAACCCGACCTCCGTGGCCACCGACCATTACGGGAACTTCGTCACGGTCTGGACCGCCGAAGGCGTCGGCATTATGGCGAAGATTTATCGCCAGGAATTTATCGACACGGCAAACGGGCGCGAAAGCGTGATTACGCTTAACCGTGAAATCATGGTCACCGGCAATACAAACGCTTCCTACGCTTCGGTCGCCATGGACGCCGACGGCGATTTCGTCGTCACCTGGATGCAGGACGATCTCGACGGCAGCAGGAACATCTACGCCAAAGCGTTCAATTTCAATGGAACCGTCCGCATGGATGCCGACGGCAACCCGACCTCGGAATTCCGCGTCAACTCGCATCTCGGCGGCACGCACAGCTACCCGGCCATTGCGATGGACCTGACCGGCGGGTTCGTCATCACCTGGGAAAGCCTCAACCAGGTTTCCAAAACGAGCGGCTACGACATTTACTATCAGCGTTACGATTCCGCCTGCTCGCCGATCGGCGGGTCGGACGAAATTCAGGCCATCCAGTTTGTCGGCGGTCCGTCGGCGGGCGGGACCTTCGTGCTTCAGTACTACGATGAAGTCGCCGGCGTCCTCCTGGAAACCAGCCGCAGCAACCCCATCCGAATTGAAACATCGATTCAGAAAACGGCGGAAAACATTCAGTCCGCGTTACGAGCCATCGGCCTGGACGTGGATGTGGCCGCCTCGTCGTCCGACACGATCCTCGTCCAATTCACCCGAACGATGGGTACACAGAAAATGTCCCCGTTGATGGTGCCGGCGCAGTACATGAACCTGCTCAATCCGAAAGCCGGCCAGTCGATCATCCTCACGGTCAGGTCGTCCGGCGTCACCGCCGAAGAACGGGCCAATGACACGACGCAGGGTGACAAGCGTTATCCGTCCATTGCCATGACCCAAACCGGGGAGTTCATCATTACCTGGACCAGTTGGGGTCAGGGAGCCGACTCGCCGTATGAAACGAACATCTACGCAAAGAATTTTGCGTCCAACGACGCAGTGGCCACGAGAAATAATCAGGTGACACTGGCCGAACGTATTGAAATAATGGACAAGGTCAACAGAGACGACCTGAAAATCGTGACCTCCGACGCTTATAACAACCATTTGACAGGTTCCACGGATTACACGGGGGTCGTCATGGTTGAATTAATCGATGATGACGGGAATTATCTTGGTCACGGCTCCGGGTCGCTTCTGAGTACCGGCATGCATATCCTGACGGCGGCTCACGTTACCTGCGATGCAGCCGGCAATCCACTCCCGGCAACCAGTTTTCGCATCACGTTTGTTTTGCCGAACGGGACAGTCAGCCGTACCGTGTCGCTGAATACCGTCCATGCAAGCTGGACTGGTGACGCCTATACTGAAACCGACCTTGCCATTCTGACTTTGTCTGAAATCGCTCCAGCCGGAGCGGAACGTTACGACATTTATCGCGGCAGCGACGAAATTGGTTCTGTGCAAACCACCGTCGGTTTTGGTGCGACAGGAACAGGCAATTCCGGAGACATTGTTTATGACTTCCAAAGGCGATGGGGACAAAACAGATACGATGCTGTAGGGTCAATATTTAGTCTGTATGGTTTTGATTACTCTCCCAACCTTCTTGTTTACGACGTTGACAGCGGCAGTCCCCAAAATGACGCTTTCGGATATTATTTTGGAATATATAATACCGGACTCGGTTCGGCTTACGAATCAACCTCGGCACACGGTGACTCCGGCGGCCCGGCTTTTATCAATGGTCAAATCGCAGGCGTTGTCAGTTGGGGCAGCAGTGTCTTCTATCCGTCCGTGACAGATATTGATATCAACCCAACCAACTGCTCCTTTGGGGAGTTTTCCTTCGATGTCCGCGTTTCGGTTTACGCCGACTGGATTGACTCGGTTCTCGTCGTAGGGGGTGGGGCAGGCGAATACCTCGTCAATCAAACGGAGACCGGCGATCAAATCTGGTCGGATGTGGCCATCAGCGCGAGCGGGGAAGTCATCTTCACCTGGACGAGCTTCAATCAGGATAACGCCGGCGACGGCCCCGGCGGCAGCAATACCGGTTTGGCCGGAGTCTATGCGCGGCGATTTGACATGCAAGGCAGCCCGATGTCCGGTGCCTTCGGTCTCGATCCCGACGATCCGGATAATTATGACCCGGATACCGGTGAATTGATTATCCCGGACGGCGTGATTGTGTTCGGCGATGAATTTCTTGTCAACGATTACATAGTCGGCAACCAGTGGCATTCCTCCGTTTCCATCGCCAACAACGGCGATTTCCTGATCGTATGGGAAAGCTGGCAGGACAAGCACGAAGTCAACGTCACGCTCCCGAACACGGGCTACGGAGTCGGCGGAACAACAATCGAAACCGTGACGGATTACGGCATCTATGCCAAACGTTACACGAATCTTGCAACGCTCCTGCGTTCGCAGGACAATCCGGGAACGGCACAATACGGCCTGCCGGACAACACGCGATTCGTTCCGGGTTATGGTTACGTCGGCATCCACGGGGAAATCGGCAAGGAATTTCGTGTCAACACGAACATTTTCATCGGCGACCAGACCGGTGCCACGGTGACACTCAACGCCAATGGGGACGCGATTGTCGTTTTCCAAAGCAATGACGAAGTGCCGGCGGGGATTGAATCGAACGTTTACTACCGCGCTCTCCCGTTGCAAGTGGACAGGTCGGCTCCCATCGTGACGGAAACCGTCCTCATTTACGACGAACTGGAACGCGACGAGAACGGTGAATTTGTCTTTGACAACGATGGAAACCCCGTGGTTACTTCCGGCGGCGAAGACACGTTGATGACCATCCGCGACGGCAGTATCATTTACGGGCTGGCAACGCAAATGATCGTCACGTTCAGCGAGGAAATGGTTCACGCCTTCCTTTATGATCCGACCAGTGTTCTGAACACCGGCAACTGGCAACTGCTCAAGGGCAGCGTTGCCATCAACGGCGCCGTTGTCAATGTGGAATTCGGTTTGAACAAAGCCAATGAATTGTGGCCGAACCTGGTCAACAAAACCGGGAAGTGGGAAGCCGTCCTCACCTTCGATACCGACCTCGCGTTGCCGGGAAACCAGCCGCTGACTTCCGGTCTTTACACGCTCCTCCTCCGGGACACCGTGACCGACCTCGAAGGCAACAGGCTCGACGGCAATTACAGCGGAACATCCGGTGGCAGCTTCACCAGAGACTTCCAGATCGTGGTTCCGTCCACAAGCGAGACAGGTCTCCCGGACGATGACGATCAAGACCACTCCGAAGGACCTTCGGACTTGGACAAGGTCGTCATCAGCAACACGGAATACGGCAATGACAAGCCGGCCATTGCGTCCGCCAATGACGGTTCTTACGTTGTCGTGGCCGTCCACTATGGAATTCCCGGCTCCATCAACGAACCGGGCGGTGTTCTCATCGTGGACCCCGATGAAGATATTGTCATTGGGTTCATCGGCAACATTGTCATGCAGCGTTATGACAAAAACGGCGTCAAAGTCGGCGTGGAACTGATCGTCAACGATTACATGACAGGCCATCAGACCGATCCCGATGTGGCCATGGACAGCAATGGAAATATTGCCATTGTCTGGTCCGGTGCTGGCTCCAGGAGCGACAACGGCGTTTATTTGCGACTGTATGACTCCTACGGCAAACCCCTTGGCGATCAAATCTGGGTCAACGAAGTCACCACGGCCGTCTGTAGTACGCCGAAGGTCGCCTACGACGACAACGGCAATATCCTTGTCACCTGGATCGAATACAATTCCACCACCAGATCGAACGTGATCATGTCGCGGGTTTACAACAACCAGGGTGTTCTGCAAAGTGTCTCGAAAGACGGTGCCGCCGCAACAAGAACGTCGATGCTTCTCGTCGGGGAAAATTCCCGCGGCGTCATGGCGTATGACATCGCCTTCTCCCCCGACGGCCACTTGATCATGACATGGCAAATTCATGACACCGCGACGAACAGTCAGGATATTTATGCCAAAGTCCTCCAATACACAAACGGAAAACTGAACACCACGGTGCAGCCGTTCCGTGTCAACCAATACACAAGCCAGACCCAGGCAAGACCTTCCGTTGCGGCTTCCAATTCGGGATTCGTCATCACCTGGGCAAGTGAACGCCAAGCCGCGAACAGCCTGAGCTTTGACGTCTATGCACGGCGTTTCAACATGAACGGGGTTGCCCAATCGATTCTGGGAACGACCGGGGACGCCCTCATCAATTCCCAAAAGGCGGTGACCGAACGATCGAACCCACGGGATTATCCCGACGTCTCCATGGCGGCCAACGGCAGTTTTGTCATCACCTGGAGTTCATTTGATCAGGAACCGAACAATTTTGATGAACTGTTGAGGCGAGACGCTCATGATTACGGAGCCTTTGCGCGGGCATTCAACAGCAACGGCAACGAACTGGTGACGGATTTCACGCCGAATACATCAACGAAGGAATTCCGCCTGAATTACACCATGCTCGGCAATCAGATGTATTCCGTTGCCACCATCTGGAACGCCGGCATGGCATTCGCATGGGTCGGTGACACGGATATTATAGTCATTACGGATTATGACGACGATGGATTTCCAACCGAGTTTGTTCTTCTTCCGTCCACGGACGTGTATGCACGCACCTACTCGGTCGGAGCCAGGACAGCCGCCGGTCAGGGACAGGGATTATCGAGCGGCTTGTCGAATCGTTCCTCTTACTCCCTGACACAACAGTCCGGGGGCGGCGGTTATGCCGGTCTTGGAAAGAGTTCGTACAAGTATGACAACCTGGACACGCTGTTCCTTGATGCGACGGGTTCCGACGTGTTCGAAATCATCGTCACGGCTGCGGGAACGTTCCAGGTGACGGTCAACGGCAAGACCCAGACGGTCAGTGCCAACGTGACAAACATCCATATCAGCGGCACCGGCGGTCAGGACAGTGTCACCGTAACAACAGCCAAGGGGGACAACTCGGCAAAATTCAATTCCGATGACAACAACTTCACACTTTCAGTTGACAACGGGAAACTTTCGATTTCAGCAACCCGGGTTAATACCATTGAATTGAATGCCGGCGGAATCAACAATACGATCAACGTGATTGCCTCGGGCAATGATGTTTTGACACTGGGTGTCGGTGAACTGAGTCTGGCCGGTAACAATACTCATTTTGCCGCGACCGGTTTCGAGACCGTGATTGCTTCCGCGTCCGGTTCTCTGGCCAAAGCCGTTCTCTTCGATTCGGCGGGCGACGACATCTTGACCATGTCGCCGGGCAAAGCCGTGATGAAGGGACAGGATTTTGAACACAGCGTTTCCGGTTTCAGTAACATCACCGCCTATTCGTCACGGGGCAATAACACGGCCACTCTGAACGGTTCGGCGGGCGACGACGCCGTGTTTGCCGCATCCGGCATGGTGTCCATGACCGGCAGCGGGTACAAGAATACCATCTTTGGTTTTGAGAAAGTGGATATGAACGGAAACGGTGGAAATGACTCGGCGACCATCGTCGGTTCTTACGCTGCGGACCGTTTCAATGCCTCGGATTCTTCGGCCACGGCGACTTTCGGACTCGGCGGTTCGGTGAACCTGTACGGCTTTAACCGCTTCACCATCCACGGCAACGGCGGCAACGATGTCGTGAACCTGGGCGGTGCGAGTCTCAGTTCGACAGCCGGCACCACGAAGGTTTACTCGAACAAGATGCAAACCTATACCGTGGTCGGGGTCAATGATGTGCGGGGAATTCAGACCGCCGCACCGGTTGCGGCAGCAAGTGCTTTCTCCGCCCTGGAGGACGACATTTACCAACTCCTGGCGATGGAGCAGAACAGCGGTTCGAAAACGAATTTCGACGGCCAGGACGATGAACTGGATATTGACTTCCTCCTCTCAACCGGAGCGATTTGAGTGAAGAGTGAATAACGAATAGTGAAGAGTGAATAATGTTCCAAATGGTAACGATTCACTCTTCACTATGATATTTCCTAATCATCTTGCGAGTTCATATCCACGCTTTGCTCCACGAAAAGCCGGACATCGTCAACGGAACCGTTTTCTGACGCTTCGAAAATATCTTCGTATTCGTCCCGCCTTTTTTGCGCGTCACAGGGTGACACGGCTAACGTATCTCTCGCCGAACATTCCTCTCAGCCCAGTCCTGTCATAATCAATTTTTTCTTTGTCAGAATTGATCCAAAATTCCGTTCACAAACACAGATGAGTCTGTCGAGCCGAATGTTTTGGCAAGTTCAATCGCCTCGTTGATGACCACCGGCTTGGGCGTTTTCATGTACGTCAATTCAAACAGTGCCAATCGCAAAACATTGCGATCCGTCACTGACATGCGCGTCAGCGACCAGTTTTTTGAAATTTGTTCGATTTCCTTGTCGAGTTCCGGCCGATTTTCCCGAACACCGGACAGCAATTGCCGGGCAAATTTGAGAATTTCATCGTGATCGGGCAAATTTTCGGACAAAAAATCGCCATCCCACTCCACTGAGTTGTCCGGGTTCATGTCGTGCAAAAACAGCAGTTGGAACACGACCGTTCGGGCCAGAGTCCGATTGGCATACTGGCCGGGTTGACGTTTTGGACTTTGTGTATTTTTCATTCGTTTGTGTTGTGACTCCACAAAATCTGCTTTTGTGTGCTGTGCGGAACGCAGAATTAGGAAATCCGCCATCCTTGAAGAGTTTTGGCCATTCGGACATCTGTCATTGTAACCGAATCATGCGGGCAATGCAAGACTTTCGTCGGAGAGTAACAAATTGAGATGTTGAGCCTGTCTCAAAATGCAAAATCAGGAAATCTACACAAAATACAGTATCGTTTTTCAGAAAAATCCGCGAATCTTCATCAAAAAATCGTTAAAATTCATAAAATTGACCTTTACATGACGAAGAAAAAAAGAGATACTACCGCAACGCTATTAATATTCCGTGTTGCTTTTCGGGATATATTGCGACAAAAACATAATCCGGCGTTATGGACGACGTTTCGGAAATCAAGTTCGACCTGATCACACCGGTCATCAACGAATATCAAGGCCGTCGGCAAACTCCCGCAAAGAGCGTAACGGACAATAGCCTGCGCACCGGCTGCTAACGATAGAATCAGTTTGAAAATCATTACAGGAGAAATGGAAATGAAACGGACGTTATTGCTTCTCTTCGTGTTGGGAGCTTTTCTCACATCAGGGACAACATCAAATCTCATGGCTCAAGCGGTTCAGGGTGGTACCGCACCGGCTCAACCTGCCGCCACCGCAACCCAACCTGCTGCCAATCCACAGACAAGACCTCAGATTCCGGTGGTCGTGGTGGATTATATGTACTTGATGGAAATACACCCGAAATTGTCTGTGGAAATGAACGGTTTGGAGCAGAAAGCCAAGGCGATGCAGCAAAATTTCCAGAATGATGCACTCCAATTACAAAACATGCAGAAGGAGCTTTCGAGTTCGCCAGCCGGGTCACCAGACTATACCAAGCAAATGGAAGCAATCCGAAAGTTTGATGCAGACGCAAGACTTCGTGCGATCAAGGAGGAGGAATCCCTCCAACTTGCTGAAATCCAATGTAATTATCAAGCCTATCAGGAAATCAAAGGCAAGGTTGAAGCTTATGCACGGACGAACAACATTCTTGTTGTGATCAACCATGTTGATATTGCCCGCCGCTTGCCGGCGGAAAAGTCACTGCAAACGATGGGATTGGAATTGTCACAAATGCCAACCATCGCATGGCGTAACCCCAACCTTGACATCACTCCGGCAATCGAAAATTGGCTTAACGATGATTACGCCAAGCAAAATATTAAACCTGTAAACTACGACCAACTGAAAGAGCAGAGGTTCAGGTCGGGTGGCGGGACTCAACTGCCAACCAATGTTGCTACGGGTGCAGGCCAACCGGGGCGTCAATGATGGAGTCCAATCAGCAAAGCAAACCACCTTGCCCGTGAATTGGGAGGACTCTTCCGGCAAATTTCCGGGAGAGTCTTTTTTTTGACGAAAGAGCAAGCACTTTACCGTTATACTTTCGAACGCCATTTGGCTGGCATTAATTTTTGTGTTTTGTGACCTTTGTGGAAAGCTTTGTGACCTTTGTGTTAAAATATTTCAACACAAAGATCACCAAGGAGTGCACAAAATTCACAGACATAAAATACAAAGTCCATGGCGTTGTACAGTATAATTGTTAGGCAATTCTATCGAAATCATTGGTAGTTTACAAAAATTACGTCATCATGTAAACTATGGTAAATTTTTTCGCCGACACATTTTTCACCCAATCCTGTCCCGCGTCAACCGATTATGTCCGAACTGGTGCGAATGCAACACACTTTGGCCAAACCCGCCATCGTTGAAGGCTTTGGGTTTTGGAGTGGGCAGGATATTCGTGTCGAGTTTCATCCTGCAAGGGTGGGATCGGGGTTGGTTTTTGTTCGTGTCGATTTGCCGAATCAACCGGTCATTCCGGTCACGCCGGATTGCCACCATATCAAGCCCCGACAGACTTCCCTTGCGTGTGGCGATGCGCAAGTGAATATGATCGAACATGTGACTGCGGCACTCGTCGGCCTGCAAATCGACAATTGCGAAGTCCGCGTCAATGGTGCGGAAATGCCCGGCTTGGACGGTTCCAGCCAAATTTTCGTCGCGGCACTTCTCAAGGCGGGTATTATTACCCAACCGGCCACACGCCCGAAACGGGTTGTGTATAAAAAAATCCGCGTCGGCGATGACCAAAGCTGGATCGAGGCCAAACCGTCGTATAACGGCGAAACGAAATTCGTTTACCATCTCGATTACGGCAACGATAATCCCATTGAGCCTCAGAGTTACCGCTTCGTTTTTTGCCCGGAAAATTTTATTTTGCAACTGATGTCCTGCCGAACGTTTTTGACGAAAGCCGAAGCGGACCAATTGCTTGCGATGGGGCTTGGCTCACGGGTTTCGCCACGCAATGTGCTTGTTTTTGGCGAAAACCGGCAACCCATTGACAATACCAAGCTTTTCCCCGACGAGTGTGCCCGGCATAAGGTACTCGATATGCTCGGTGATTTCTCGCTCGGCGGTTGCGATTGGGTCGGCGAGTTTGTCGCCTGGCGTTCCGGCCATCTTTTGAACGTCGAATGCGTTCGAAAACTGTTGAAAAAGACGGTTTTTATCGACAGCAATATGGTCGAGTCGCACACAAGTACGTTCAAAACCAAAAAAGAGTTGCAAGTGGCCAGTGGTTAGTGGTCAGAATTTTTTATCACAGACCACTGACCGCTCCTCACTGACAACTCACCACGGATATCAAGAAAAATGCAACGTCTCAGAATGGGAATCGTCGGATCGGGGAGACTCGGATCGTTTCACGCGGCCAAAGCGGCTGCACACGAAGAAGTGGAACTGGCCGGGATTTACGACATCAACCACGATAGCGCACGGGCGGTCGCGGAACGTCACAACAGTTGGGTGTTCGACACGCCGGAAACACTCGCCAACGCGGTGCAAGCGGTTGTCATTGCCGTTCCATCGGTGCAACATGCGGAAATTGCCCGGTTCTTTCTCGAAAACGGCGTGTCGCTGTTGATCGAAAAACCGATGACGACCACCGCCGATGACGCCAAAACGCTGATCGCACTGGCCGAAAAGAACAACGCCAACATCATGGTCGGCCACACGGAGCAGTACAATCCGGCGTGGGAACCGGGGCGGCAACTCTTGAGTTCAGGTGTTCCTTGTCTGATCGACGCCCGGAGGACAAGCGGCTATACCTTCCGCTCGACGGACATCGGTGCCGTGCTTGATTTGATGATCCACGATCTTGAATTGATTCTGTCTGCAATGCCGAACGAAGAAATCACGCAAATCGACGCTTTTGGTTTTTCAACACTGGGGGGACACGAGGATTTTGCGCAAGCCCGGCTGAAATTTGCCAACGGGACAGTGGCGAATTTGACGGCATCCCGTGTGGAACAGGAAGCCGTTCGTTGCATGAAGATTTCGTCGGCTTATGAAACCTGCGTTATTCATTTCGCAACGCGGACGGCAGTGTGCCATCGTGCGTCGGACGAAGTGCTATCCGGAAGTTTTGCGCCGGATCGTATTTCCGTAGACGTCATCTCGAAAATCCAACCGGCGTTCATGTCAACGCACTTTCAGACCAATGCGGAGTCGTTTCCGGCGGTGGATGCTCTGTCACTTGAGATGGCGGATTTTGTCGGGATGATTCGCCGTGGTCTTACGCCGAAAGCCACCGCCCCAAACGCCGCCCGGGCCGTCGATGTGTCCGAACGGGTTTTGGCAAAAATCAGAGAGAACGAATAGTGAATAGTTATACTTCACCTTGCCCCAAACCGGTCGTTTTGAAGTCGTCAAGCCACAAGTCGTGTGAGGCTTTTCATCCAGCCGGATCACCGGTTTTTTTGTTTTTTTGGACGTTCAACCGGACTTTCCGTGACATCGACGGCCAACGTTCGACCGGCGTTTTCCGGGGAAAGCAAGGCTTTTTTACCGGGTAAACGAAACGACCCGTCCT
>WRMR01000046.1 GCA_009776995.1 Planctomycetaceae bacterium
AGTGGCGAGAGTTATCGAGTGAAATAACCGCTCAAACGAAATAAACACCCACCAAACCCGTCGCTTGCGCTCCGGGATGCCGTTGAAAAATCACAATGGCCGGTTTACTCAAGTAGGATTGACTCCAAACCAATATAAAGTGACTATAACCGGAAAAAATTGTTTTGTCAAGGTAAAAACAGGTCAGGACTCGCTCACAAGCCACCTGTCGAAATTGATGTCCACCATCAATGATTTTTTGCACACAGATAATACGGATGAAACGGGATTTTCACCGATAGATCCGTTCGATCTGTGCCATCCGTGTACTTTGAGACTTGGGGGCTTGCAGATGCCGGGAATTTGGGGTAATATAAATTGTGGCCTTTGTTGTAAGGAGGGAAAAGTTGATCCGTGAAAAAACGAACTCAACTCAAATGACCTCAGCAACGCAAGACCGTTTTTTTACCAACACTCACATTGAATCCCAATAACCGGATATTCACTGACGGAGTGGTTTTCCCGGTTCGACCGTTCCGTTACCGTCGCGGCTCTGATGGATCGAACAACTCGTTTTTTCGCGAATGCTTGCACCCATTGCAAAGTTGGGGGGTAATACTTGATCAAAAGTCTCTTTCATCAACTGACCGTCAATTTTTTGGGGCAGTCCCCGGAATGGTACAAGATCACCATTGTCATTTTTTTGGTTGTCAACCCGTTGATCTACTATTTCCTGAGTCCGTTTGTGGCCGGTTGGGTCGTCCTGGTTCAGTTTATTTTTACTCTCGCTTGCGCCCTGAAATGTTATCCGCTCCAGCCGGGCGGTTTGTTGGCCATCGAGGCCCTCGTCATCGGGCTGACCAATCCCCAGACCGTCTCTCAGGAAGTTCTTGCGAACATCCCCACGCTACTGTTGCTGATCTTCATGGTCTCGGCGATTTTCTTTATCAAAGACGTGCTTTTCATCGCGATGACGAAACTGTTTCTTGTGATCAGAAGGAAATACATCCTGTCCTTGGTTTTTTGTTTCATCTGCGCGTCCTTGTCGGCTTTTTTGGACGCTTTGACGCTTGTGGCGATCGCGATTGCCGTGTGTTTCAATTTTTACGCGATTTATCACAGGGTTGAAAGTTACAGCGGCAATGACAAAGAGATGGAGGAGTTTCGCGGTTTTCTGCGGGATTTGATCATGCACGGGACTGTTGGGACAATTATTGGAGGGACAATGACCATCGTGGGGGAGCCGAACAACATGATGATCGGCACCAAGATGGGGTGGCATTTCATGGAGTTTATCGCCCATTGTTCGGTAGTTTCGGTTCCGTCGGCCATTGCCGGGTTTCTTGTCTGCTTCTCGCTGGAGTTTTTCCGATGTCCCGGCTTCCGATATCAAATGCCGGAAAGAGCACGCGAGTTAATCCTGAAAGATTACAACAAAAAGATTCATGAATTGACCGGCCACAATGTTTATGTCTATGTTGTTCAGATCATCGTGTTTCTGTTGTTGGTCCTTGCGCTTGCCTTTCATGTGGCCGAAGTTGGCTTGATTGGCATTGGATTGATTGTTATTGTCACGGCTTTCACGGGACTCACCAAAGAGCATGATTTGGGAGTGGCTTTTACGAACGCCATGCCTTTCGCCGTGCTGATTGTGGTGTTTTTCGCCATCCTCGGAGTCGTGCATGAGCAACATCTTGTCACTCCATTGGTCAAATGGGTGTTTACGTTCAGCGGGAAGGAGCAGCTCATCGCGCTGTATTTTACCAACGGAACGCTCTCTTTTGTCAGTGATAACGTGTTTATCGCAACGGTATTTATCAACGAAGTGGAAAATATTTACACACAGGGAACGGGGATGACAAGAGAGGAGTACGAAAAGCTCGCCGTTGTCGTCAATATGGGAACCAATATTCCCGCGATGGCCACTCCCAACGGACACGCGGCTCTCCTTTTCCTTTTAACATCCTCACTTGCCCCGCTGTTAAAACTGTCGTATTTTCAAATGTTCAAACTCGCCCTGCCCTATACGATTGCAATGACACTCACAGGTGCGCTGGCGATCTACTTTTACCTTTAGGAGAAAATCATGGAATCCGGCGAAACACTGATTACTTTTATTGTCAGCCATGGTGATGCCTACGATATCATGACGGCCGCGAGAGAAGCGGGCGCAAAAGGCGGAACGATTCTGAACGCTCACGGTACACTTCGGGGAGACGACGCGGAGTTCTTTGGAATCACGTTGGGGTCGGAAAAAGAGATGCTTATCATTGTGGCGGAAAAAGACCTGGCGGATAACATTCTTAACGCGGTGAAAGATTTGCCGATGTTCAAAAAAACCGGAGGCGGAATTATTTACACGACGGAGGTCAAAAGATTTACCTCATAGCTTGTGGAGACGCCATGATTGCATGGAAAAGACAGCCGCCCATGATGACACTCCAGCAGTTGGCCCGACAAAACGAAATGGCATGATTACCACACGTCCCTGTGTTTCCGAACTGACGCTTTTGCATTATGCAAAGCTGGTTCACCCGGAGTTTTTTCGGATCGTCGCCTCGCGCACTGTCGAACGCGGAAACTATTCGCTCACACTGCACCTGACCAGTACGGGACATGTCGCCATGTTCCGGACAAATGCCACCGACGGAAAACCGCTCATGGCAACGGAAGTGGCAACCTCAGCACACCTTGAGATGCCCGGCTCACCGGTTTCCGAGTTGCGATTTCAAAGCAAACAGCACGAAACGTTCCGCATTTCGGAAATCCTTGACGTCGAAACGACGTTTGAGTGCGATACGCTCGACAGGAAAACATTCATGGCGGTGCAATCGGAACTGGCCAAAGCAAACGAACTGGACGGGCTGTTTTACCATTTTGGTTCCAACGGGCGCATTGCGCTCGGCGGTCTGAGTTATCTGGCACTCGAAACCTGGCAACAGCGCGTCCGCATTCGGGCTTATCACACCTTCCCCGAAAACTGTCGTGTTATGATGACAGATACGGTAATGAAACGGGAAAAATGACAGGTCAGGGCTTGTTCAAAAAGTACGTATCTGTAAAGCTCAAGGCACACAGATGACACTGATGGAACAGATCAGCACAGTTCAATCTGTGGAAATCATGTTTCATCAATGTTATCTGTGTGCAAAAAACAATCAATCACCACTTGGCCGAAACGTTCCAAGTGCCGGAACCAAGGACAAGCCTGCCGTCTGCATCAAATTCGGGTTGGACAACGTTCAAGCGAATCGAATCGTGATCGCTTGTCGGGACGGTCAAAAATGCTTTTGAGCCGACTGGAATGGTCACGTCCCAGAGGAATTGGTCGTTGACTCTCCGCCAATGGCTTTTGACCATGCCGCGCACCGAGTCGTATTCGGCGTTGACAAACGTCAAGTCACCGACTGGAAGCGGAGCCATGTCCAGCGTTCGGAACCCGTCATCCGACTTGATGCCCGCGAGATTTTGGTAAAGCCAAATCGTGAGATCACCGACAAGCATGACGTGGTTGCCGCTGTTCATGGCCGGGTCCGCCGTGTTGCCGTTCCAGAGTTCCCAAATCGTGGTCGCACCATTTTCGATCATGTAACCCCAACTCGGGTAACTCGTGTTTGACGCGAAGCGGTAGGAAACATCCGCCCGGCCAAAATCGGTCAACACGCGGTTAAGCCACTGCCCGCCGATCAAACCGGTGCCGATATGATAGTCCGTCACGGTCTCAATGTTGTTCATCAGCGTTGCGAACACTTTTTCGCGTTGATCTTCCGGCACAATTCCAAAATACAACGGCAACACGCACGATGTCTGTGTGCCGTTGTCATATTTTCCGGTTCCGGCGTCATAGTATTTCCTGTTGAACGCCTCGGTCATCATGGCTGCTTTGTCGCGATGGGCTTGTGCCTCGTCAGGTTTTCCGAGCATTTCGGCATACCGTGCCACGAGGTTCAGGTTATGGATGTAATACGAGGTCGCAAGAATTCCCTTGGACGTTCGTCGTGCCGGATCTTGCGAGTGAATCAACTCTTTCCGTTCCGGCGGCACACACCAATCGCCGTAATTGTCAGCTTCAGTAATGCCGTCTTTTGTGAAGCGGTCAAGGTAATCAAGCCACTTGACCATTGCCGCGTAATGACGCCGGATCGGACGGTCGTCGCCGTATTGCTTGAAAATGCTTTCCGGCACGATGGTAAACGCGCTCGGCCAGGTCACATTTGAACTGTACAGCGGCCAGAACGGCGGACAGACGTCGGAGAGATTACCTTCGGGCGTTTGCGATTCCTCAATGTCCTGCAACCACTTCGAATACAGCGTCACGTTGTCGAACAGGAACATTTCGCCAAGCGATTCGGCGGCGCGGTCTCCCTGCCAGCCCTGCCGTTCGTCACGTTGCGGGCAGTCGGTCGGAATGCTGAGGTAATTGCCGCGCAAGCCCCAAAAGATGTTCTTGTGAATTTGGTTGATCGTTGCGTTCGAGCACTCGAATTTCCCGACAAACGGCAGGTCGGTATGCACAACGCAACCGGTGATCGTGTCGAGTGTCGGAGTGCCGGGAAAGCCGGTTACTTCGACGTAACGGAACCCGTGATACGAAAATCGCGGCTCGTAAGTCTCGATGCCATCGCCTTTGCAGGTGTAAATGTCACGCACTTTCGCCCCGCGAATATTAGCCATGTACAGATTGCCATCATCCTCCAGTGTTTCCGCGTGTTTCAATTGAATTTCAGTCCCGGCCTCTCCTGTGACCTTGAGACGGCACCAGCCGACTATATTCTGCCCCATGTCATACACCCAAACACCGGGCGACACTTCGTTGAGCGATACCGGTTTGATTTCTTCCGTCACGCGCATCGGCGGCATGTTCTGCGCGACGAGTTTCCCTTTCGGGGCGTCCACCTTTTTCGCGTTGGACCATGATGAATCGTTCCGGAGATTCCGCTCTTTCCGGGCGTCATAAATTTCGCCGTCGTAATCGTTATTTCCGCGAATCGGACCGTCCGTGGTCATCTGCCAGTTTTCATTGCTGACGATTTCCTGCGTTGTCCCATCGGCATACTCAAGCACCATCTTAAACAACAGTTTCGGATATCCGTAAGTTCGTGTGAATGTCGGCTCATGGATTCGCGGTGCGTAGTAACGACCGTTGCCGAGAATGACCTGAATATCATTCGACCGTTTGAAGAATTTCGTGTCGATTTGATGTGTCACATACGGCACACTCACGTCATATTCCTTCAAAATCGGATCAAGAACGTGATCCCCGATTTGATTTTGATCCAAATACAGCTCGTAATATCCAAGTCCGCAAATGTACGCCGTTGCACGGACTGGAACGCCTTTGGTATCGAAATGATACTTGAGATACCGCGCCGGGAGATCGGGGCGCGGTTGGTCCACGGTAATTGCCCCCCAGGGACCTTCACCGCATTTCGCAAGCACCACGGCCTTCGGCCAGGCGGAATCGTCAAAGCCGTCGAGGTTCCAGCGATCCGGCACGTTGGGCGAGGTTTTCCAACTGTCGTCGGAAACGAGATTGAATTCCGGGTTGTTTTTGAATTGTACTTTCAACGCTCCGAGCATTCCGGCGGGATTCGGTGCGTCACCGAAGTTATCGACTTCAACAGCAATGAGATTGCGTCCCGGTTTGAGCAACTTCGCGATGTCGGCAACCGCCGCGCTCTTGAAATTCGTTCCTTCACTGACCTTCTGCCCGTTGACGAAAACCTTGCATCCATTGTCACCGGTAAACGCACTGGCAGCATACGTGATTTCATCGTTCGGCAACTCAAAGGTCTTGCGGAACGTTGCACTTCCGAGTCGGCTGTTCCCGCGAGCGTCCGGTTGTTCGCTCCACAACCAATTCGCATTGGAAATACCGGGCGTCGCAGGCTGTTCCGGCACCGTGTCGTCGCCGACCCATTGGGCATCACCCCACGGATTGGCGTCAAGTGTCGAGGGGAACAGCCCAGTCGAAAACCTCGAGGTAACCGATTTCGACTCAACACCGTTTTTGTCCGTCACGGTGAGCCACCAAAGGTAGTTTGTTCCGGGCTTGAGCCTGTCGCCAGCGTATTCGATGTTGACGCTGTTGCTGCTTTTGACCACACCGGAGTCCCAAGCTGATGTCACGGTCATGGATTTTGTAGCTGTCGTTAGTGTTCCGGTTGGTGTGCGCACGGTATCACCAAGAATAACCTGACCTTCTTGATCTACTGAAGCGACAATGATACTGTACGCCGTCTGCTCGTCGTCTTGCACATCGGACTGAAGTTTCCAACTGAATCGCGGTTGCAATTCGTCGATGCCGCGCGGCTCGACCATGTACTCCACCCGCAGGTGATACGGCGTCAGCGTACACGTTGGATTTGCCTGTTGTGCATAAATGTGCGATGCGCCCGCGAACAATATGCCGGCGATCGTGATTGTTATCAAAGTTTTTCGTTTCATTGTTGGGTTCCTTGAAATTGAGAGTACATGGAGTTTCTGAAAAAACGGAATTGCGGTAACACTTCAGCGGGATTTTTGGTTTGAATTGACGAAATGTACAAGAAATTTTCAACAATAACATTATCGCAAAGTCCGGCGCGAAATCAATATGGCGGTTCCGGCGTAACCACCTTACTTTTTGACGAAGACCGGTTCACCCTGACGGGCGAGCGTTTCCACTGTCAGAGCTACTGTGCCATCCGGATCGATTTGTCCGCACGCGTCAAGCTCGCAACGGAAGCCCGTGATACTGTCAAGCGGCCGTACAACATACAGTGTTCCCGGCGGCAAGGGTGAGTTTTTGGCCATGAGCGTCCAACGCTCGTCGCGGCGCAAGGCGAAACCGATCCAGTGGTACTCCCGTTGCAGTTCAACAAGACAGGCATTGACACGATCTCGTGCAATTTGCATTTCCTCTGTCGTCGGAAACGTGATTCGCGCAAGAATCGAGCGGCACTTGGCACGCATGGGATCATTGAGTATCGTTTCGCCGTCCATCCAGTTCGGAGCGTCGTCAAAGTTCGGCGTGTCGTCGTCGAGGAGAGCCGCCATCTGTTGAAAGCGTTCGGCGAACACGGAGTCACATTTCGCAAAGTCGGCAATCATCTGCTTCAGCAACACAACCTTCAAAATCGGGTCGATACCGTCCGCTTCAAACAGCTTTTGTGTCAGCGTGTAACAAATCTCCGACCATTGCGCAGGCGTGATATTATCCAGCTTCCTGAGTGCGTCAATCGCGTAGTTGTACGGGTTGACTTTCGGCACGGCGGCGAAGTACGAATCGTCGAAACTCCGCGTACTTGTCTGTGCATAAATACTCTTCACGCAGGGGTAACTTCCGCGGCCTGCCGGTTCGCGAAGCACATAATACCACGGCGACTCGGACGACGCATAGATCGTCCATAGCTCACGCTGCGACAACACGCGTAACGTTGCTTTGATGTTCTCAAACGGTTTGCGTTCGGCCAGCGGGTCGCTTGTCCGTAGCGCAACCGTTTCGAGATACGGCACACCATATTTGACAAAATCCTCCGTTGCGAAATTCCGAATGCCCGCGTAGCGGCGAGTGTACAAATCGAGTGCCCGTGCGGCCGTTTCGTCGGTTGCATCCGGACCGATCACACCGGCCAATGCCTGCCGGAACGTCTCCGTGTGCAGGAGCGATCCCCAAATCTCCGACATGGCGACCACCTCGCAAAAATCTGCGGATTCAGAGTTCTGCGGAAACTGCTCCGTGTAAGCGTTCAATGCCTTGACAAACGATTCGGCGTTTCCGACACCAGCGAGCAAAACATCAAGCCGCTCACTTTGCCCACGTTCGGCTTCGAGATTCTGAATCGCCTGCGTCACATTGGCCGTTGCCCGTTTGACCCGTTGCACCAAACCGGCACTCAATCCCGGCATCCGCGACAGAGATTCCAAATCCGTCGCAATTGTACGCAACTTGTCCTGGCGGTCGCGAAACGTCACACCCTGGTCGCGCTGCACGGTCATGGCGTCGCGTGACAACCGGGCCAACTCTGTTTCAACCTTGCCATCAACCTGCCGTTGCGTTTCAGCGATGTATTTCTCGAAAAACGGGCGCATCGCGTTGATCTGCGTTTGTTCGTCGTCCCGCAATGCCAGCTTTTCCGCCTGCTGCCACGCTAACACGTCGGGCGTTTTGCCTTCGGCGGTCGAATTTTTTGCAAGCTGATAATACTCATCAAACAGGCTTCGGCGTTTTCCGTCAGCTACGATTCTTTGCAACAGTTCGGCGTTGAGTTTTTCAATATCCTGCCGTTTGAGCAAACCGGCATGGTTCGCTTCGAGGTTCTTTTGAAACGTTTCGGCGTCAGATGGCAACACGTCCGATTCAACCTTTTCCAGCAACTCCGCGATGATGCGATCAGCCTGCTGCTTTTCCCGCAGCCAAGTGACGGCTGCGACCATCGTTGTGACCAACAGTGCCAATCCCACAGCGGCCATGGCGATGTTGACATGCCGCTTGTGTTTCGACTGTTGCTCGCGCGAACGAATCACGGCGAGGTACTCCTCTTCGAGCAGCTCCGGGATCGGTTGCGAAATCATCTGCGCGGCCAGCGAAAGCGCGGAATGAGTGCGTGCCAGTTCGTTGGTCGATGTTTCGCCGTGCAATTCACTTTTGAGTTGACGCAGCGTTGCTTCGTACCTCGCGAGCAATTTACGGCGTTTCTTTTCGTCGTTGAGCCAGCGAACGGCCTCTTCCGCTTTGTCCGATAATTCCGCAGGAATCGCCATGCCCGACTCGCCCACGATTTCGCGGATTTCGTCAACCAGCGACTGCCCCTTTTCGATATCCCGGTCGTCGTAAGCCTCTTGCAGTTGCCCGACCAGTTCCTCGAGCCGTTTGTTGAGCGATTGAAAGTGGATTCCTCGCAACTTGACGTTTAACTTGTCCCGCAGGTACGCCGGAACAGGCACGCACCAGTTTTGCGAAATCTCCTTTTGCAGCTTCCGCATCCCGGCATAATTGTTGTCTGCCACCGCTCGGTCGATGTCGTGTCCGAGTTCCTTGAGCCGCTCTTCCTCGAAGGCTTCCAAATCCTTGCGCCATGACGGATTGATCGGATCAGCCGCCGCGATCGAACGCAACACCTGCAATCGCTCCGCCAGCGGAGCCCGTTCGATGGCCAAAACGCGGTATCGCTTTTGCAGAGGTTCCAGCGACGCCGACTGGCAATAGGCGTCGTTCAGTTGCCGGGCGAGTTCCTTGGGAAACGGCGGCGGCAACTTGTAGCCGAACGATTCCAGGACACAAACCCACTCTTCTCGCTCCGGAAAATCCAGCAAGTTGTAAATGTCGAACAGGTTCGGCTCAACGTCGGCCAGCCGCACCGCCTCAGCCGTATTGCCCGAACGAAGGTATGCGACACAGGCTTTCAACCGCCCGATCATGTCCTTGCAGGCTTTCGCGTAATCTTCGGCAAGCGAACGGTACAAGTCAGGCGAAATCAGTTCGTCCGAAGCAAACGTGCCGCGTATCTCGTCGATCAGGATTTGGTGATTTCTCATGGTGGGATAAAAGGGATGTTGGCTGTGTCACCCTGAGACGCGCTTGATGCGACAGTCATGCTGTGATAACCAATGCAATTTTCTCAATTCATTTTGTCGCGTCGTCCACTGAACGTCCTTCAATATCAAGAACGATTACCGAATGCATCTTTCGACTTGTTCTGTCAAATCCCAAAATAAAAAGGTAGTGTTGGGAGAAAGAGACGAATTGTCGTTGAGTCAGAAGATGTCTTGTTAAGGTTGGTCAAGTTAAGGTTGGTCAAGCGAAACAAACAATTTCAGCATTATAGCTGTGAATGACAGGAAAGTCAAGATTTTCGTGCGGAGTTTTGGTAAATCGCGGTGTGAACGCCCTGCCCATGCCGATCCGAAATTTGCGGCTCAACGTAATACGGCCGCAAGTATTTACCTGTAACAGACGCTTCACACGCGGCGATTTGTTCCGGCGTTCCTTCGGCGATGATTTGGCCGCCATATTCCGCCGCGCCGGGGCCGAGGTCGATCACGTAATCGGCGGCACGGATCATTTGCAGGTTGTGTTCGACGACGATGAGCGAATGCCCCGTGTCAATGAGAGCGTCGAAACAATCCAGCAACTGCACGATGTCGGCGAAGTGCAAGCCGGTTGTCGGTTCGTCAAGCAGGAAGAGTGAGTGCCCTTTGCGCGACTGCGAGAGATACGCTGCGAGTTTCAATCGCTGCAACTCGCCGCCCGACAGCGTGTTGGCCAGCTGGCCGAGTTTGACGTAGTCCAGGCCGACGTCAATGAGCCGTTTGAGCCGCGTCTGCACTTTCGGCTGTCCCCGGAAAAACGCGAACGCTTCGCGCACGGTCATGTCGAGTACCTCGGCGATGTTCTTGCCGCGATACGTGATTTCCAGGATTTCCCGCTGGTATCGTGTGCCGTGGCATTGCGGACATTTCATATACATGTCGGCCATGAACTGCATGTCAATCACAATGACTCCGTCGCCCTGACAAACGTTGCAACGTCCACCATCGACATTGAAACTGAAATAACCGGCGGTAAAATTGTGGGTTTTGGCATCAACCGTATCGGCAAACACGTTGCGAATTTCGTCAAAAATCTTGAGATACGTTACCGGGTTCGAACGCGGTGAGCGTCCGATCGGGCTTTGATCAACCAGGATCACGTCGTCGAGTTGCCCCGTACCGAGCATCTGGTCACAAGGTAAACCTTTCTTCGCGTTTTCGTGGCCAAGTTTTTTGCACAAGGCCGGGTACAATGTTTCCTGAATTAACGTGCTTTTGCCCGAACCGCTTACGCCGGTGACAACACAGAGCAACCCAAGCGGGAAGCGAACGCTCAGGTTTTTGAGGTTATGCCCCGTCGCGCCGGTCAATTCGAGAAAACCGTGTTCGGTCGAACGGTGCTGTGACGGGATGCCGCCGGTTCGTCGCCCGGAAAGATAGCTGCCGGTCAGGCTCGTTTCCGATTTCAGCATCTCGTCGAGACTGCCTTCAAAGGTGATATGTCCACCGCTGATTCCCGCTTCGGGTCCGACTTCCACGATGCGGTCGGCGGCACGCAGGATCGCTTCCTCATGTTCGACGACGACCACCGTGTTTCCCCGGTCACGCAGAGTTTCAATCGCGCGGAGCAACATGTCGGTATCGTTCGGGTGCAGTCCGATGGAAGGTTCGTCCAGTACGTACAGCATGTTGACCAGACTCGACCCGAGTGCCGTTGTCAGGCCGACGCGCCGCTGTTCACCGCCGCTGAGCGTCCGCATCGTCCGGTCGAGCGTCAGGTACCCCAGTCCGACCTGTTCGAGAAACTGCAATCGCTGAATCACCTCACGCAACGGTGTGCGCACAATCTCCTTCTGCCAGGGTGAAAGTTTCAGGTTTTGCAAAAACACGAGCGCGTCAGAAATTTTCAGCACGCTGATTTCAGCGATGTTAAGTGCGGAATGCAAAATGCAGAATGCAGAATGGTGTGGTTCGTGGCTCGAATGGCCAAAATCAGGATGATGAGACAATTTTGTATTCTGAATTCCCCGCTCTGCATGGAATTCTGCATTCTGCATTCTGCATTCTGCATTCCCGATATGCACCGCCAACGCTTCCGGTCGCAAGCGCGCGCCGTGACAGGCGGGGCATGGACGAAAACTGCGCCAGCGGCTCAAAAAGACGCGGATGTGCATCTTGTATTTCTGCTTTTGCAACTTCCCGAAAAAGGCGTTCAATCCCTGGTATTTGTGTTTCGACGAACCGTTGATCAGCAGCGACGCCTGTTCGCGCGTCAGTTCGGAAAACGGAACGTTGACCGGGATGCCCATCACCGGAGCCAGTTTGAGCAGTTCTTCGAGTTTGTTCTTGTACGACGGGCTGTTCCAGGGCGCGATCGCACCGTCCCGCAACGACTTTAACCGGTTCGGCACGATCAGATCGAGATCGAAGGTCATCAGGTTGCCGAAGCCCTCACATTTAGGGCACGCACCCAGGGGGCTGTTAAAACTGAACAGCTTCGGCTCCAACTGCGGGTAGCGGATGCCACAGATTTCGCACTCGAAATGGCGGCTGAATCCGGCCAAAGCCCACATTTCGCCGTCGAGAAAATACGGCAACCCGTACAGGTCGCGCGATTCCTCCGGGACAGACTCCGGTGTTTGATCGCTTGATACATCCGGCGACAGTTTGTAAAAAATCCAACAACGCCCATCGCCGTGTGATCGGGTGTCTTCGAGTGTTTCGCGCAAACGTTCGTCGTTGGTTCGTTCGGTAACAATGCGATCCACAATGAAAAACAACTTCGGCGGTTCAAAGACCTGTCCGTGTTCTTCAAGCTGGTGCTCGGCCGGTTCGTCCTCACCATCCTGCACAATATGGTCAACGCTCTTGGTCTCAAGTTCGTCGGCGTCTTCCGTCTCTTCGGTTTCGTTATTTTTTTCGATCGATTTTTCCCGGACGGCCAACTCCTCATCCCGGCGAATGCGGGTCATGTCCTCCCATTCGTCGGGCGATTCGTTGTTTTCATCTTCAACGGAAGCATTGCCGTTTTTCGCATTACCGTCAGGAGTACCGCGTTTGTTGCCCGCCGAAGTGGGAATCGCAGCGACGAGTCTGTCATACAGTTTTTGCGGAATGCCACCTTCGTCGAGTCGGAACGATTGACCGAGAATCACGCCGCGCACGAAACCCAACTCACGCCATTCGCTTTCAAATTCCTCACGGTCGGCAGGCACGAACGACACATTCGGTGCAAAAGCGATCATTGCTCGTGTGCCTTGCGGAAGTTGCTTGAGTGCCTTGACGATGGTTTCGGGCGTTTCGTTGCGCACTTTGCGACCGCATCCATGACAAATCAGCGTGCCGATCTTGCTGAACAGTAGCCGGAGATAGTCCGCCGTTTCGGTCGCCGTTCCGACGGTCGAGCGGCTGACTTGGTGAAACGGCTTGCTTGTCACGGCAATGGCCGGCGGGATGCCCTCAATACGTTCCGCGTCCGGTTTTTCGAGTTTTTCGAGATATTGCCGCGTATAGGCCGAAAAACTCTCGATGTACCGCCGTTGCCCTTCGGCAAACAGTGTGTCGATGGCCAAACTGCTCTTGCCGCTACCACTCCGTCCGCAAAAGACGATCAGCTTTTCGTAGGGCAGCTCAAGATGAACCGATTTCAGGTTATGCACCCGAACACCGTACAATGTGATGTGTTCCGACATAAGATATCATGCTGGCCGCATGGCATACCATGCGCAAAAAAGGTATTGCAATCACACCGGACCGCCGAAATCAGAGCCGCATTCGTAAGATTGCGGATGATTGACAAAACCTCATTTGTACCCTATTTTCCACTACGAAACAACCACAATGGCACGACACCTCCGCGTTGGACAGGGCATATTTATGATGCTACCGCAAAATCCATATTTCCATCCTTGAAAAAAATGGCGTTTGGATTATGATACATTTTTAATAGGAGCGATTCTGCACACCTCACCGGGCATTCAGGTGAACCATGTTGCGTGGCAGATTCGCTAACTATTTTTAACAAAAGATTTTACGAAGAGGAGAGCAATCGTGAGCCAGTCAGGCAACCCCCCACCGGACATGCAAACCAGGAACGTTCACCCTTCATTGAGCGGTGCGGATATCGTTGTCCATTCACTCGTCAATCATGGGGTTACGAACGTATTTGCATACCCCGGCGGGTGTAGCATTCCGCTTCATCAGGCTCTCACTCGATATCGGGACAAAATTCGAGTGTTGCTACCCCGGCATGAGCAGGGGGGTGGTTTTGCGGCACAGGGGCTTGCCCGATCAACAGGCGAACTGGGCGTTTGCATGACGACCAGCGGTCCCGGTGCGACGAACCTGCTGACAGCCGTTGCCGACGCGAAACTCGATAGCATACCGTTACTTGCGATTACCGCTCAAGTCACAACCGGTGCCATTGGCAATGACGCTTTTCAGGAAACGCCCATTACCGAAGTCTGCCGTAGCATCACAAAACACCATTGCCTGATCACCGACGTGAAAGATGTTGCGCGAACCATGAAAGAGGCGATTTACGTTGCGACCACCGGCCGCCCTGGTCCGGTACTGGTTGACATTCCGAAAGACGTGCTCACGGCGCAATGTCTGGCGAACTTTGATGTTCCAATGGAACTGTCCGGCTATTCGGGCGAGATTCCGCAGGCAAGTGACGCAGATGTCAAGACCGTTGCAGACGCCATCCGTGCGGCGAAACGTCCGGTGTTGTATATCGGCGGCGGAATCATTGCGGCAGAAGCGTCAGCGGAATTGATGAAACTTGCTGAAAAGACACAAACTCCGGTCACAACAACGCTTATGGCACTCACGGCCTTTCCCCAAGAGCATCGTCTCAGTTTGGGAATGCCGGGGATGCACGGGACGGCCTATGCCAATTACGCGATTGCGGAATGCGACCTGCTTATTGGAATTGGTGTACGTTTCGATGACCGTGTGACTGGGAAAGTGAGCGATTTTGCGAAAAATGCGAAAATCGTACACGTTGATATTGATCCGTCCGAAATCGACAAAGTCAAAAAGGCCAATGTTGCCATCATCAGTGACGCAGCGTACTTTTTGACGAAACTCAACCGCGTGGTGACGCCACCCGACGCCGATTTTTCACCGTGGCACGCAAAAATCGATGACTGGAAAAAGCGTTTTCCGATGCAATACGAAACCGGTACTGAAACCATCGCTCCGCAACAAGTCATTGAGGTACTTTGGGATGCGACGAAAGACCGTGAGACGATCATTGCCACCGGTGTGGGGCAACATCAGATGTGGACGGCCCAGTTTTACAAATTCAAAACGCCGCGTACGCACCTGACCAGCGGCGGCTTGGGAACGATGGGCTTTGGCTTCCCCGCCGCAATGGGAGCAAAAGTCGCGCACCCGGACAAGTTGGTCATCAACATCGACGGAGACGGCAGTTTGCAGATGAATATCCAGGAATTAGGTACTTGTTTCTGTGAAAAAATCCCGATCAAGATTTTGCTACTCAACAACCAGCACCTCGGCATGGTGATGCAGTGGGAAGACCGCTTTCACGCTTCCAATCGCGGGAACACCTACCTCGGTCCGGTCGATCATCCGGAAGCTTTTGGCAAGGGTGTGGGTATCGGCCCGGAAGAACGGTTTCCTGACTTTTGCATGATTGCGCGAGGATACGGCTGGCAGTCGCGACTGATTTCCAGGCCGGACGAACTCGCCGACGCGATCCGCGAAATGGTCGAATCCGACGGCCCCTTCCTGCTTGACGTCACCGTACCCTACCAGTACCATGTTCTCCCCATGATCCCCGCAGGCGGCACGGTTCAGGACATCATTTTGTAATGCGGAATGCACTTGCGCGACCGTTGAGAAGGGTT
>WRMR01000047.1 GCA_009776995.1 Planctomycetaceae bacterium
TGGAATTTGTGAAATCAACACTTTCAGAAACGATATGCCTGTTGATCGTGAAACATATTTAGGCATGAATTCATCAAGATCGTATAGTCCGGGAGAAGATGAAAATCCTGAAAAATATCACGGATTTGTGAAAGAGCTCAATGCACTGTTCGATGAACATCATGTCAATGGAATTTTGGACTTTCCGCAAATCACAAAAAGCTATGTGGGAATGGTTTAAAAGTACAAATATTATGAAGTATAAACTGTAATCAGTGATCAGTGGTTAGAAGTCAGTGATCAGTTTTTTTCTGATCACTGACCACTGCCAACTGACAACCCAATCCGCAGGATGATCATGCAACCTATCAACGAATCTTTGATACGTAACGTCGTCGAGGAAGTGTTGTCCCGCATCTCGACCGGCGCAAACGCGGGCAACGGACAAAATTTCGCGGGGCGGTTCGGTCAGTTCACCTGCCCGCACGAAGCGGTCACGGCGGCGAAAACCGCGTTCGGGCAGCTTTCGACGCGGACGGTTGCCGACCGCAAGAAGATGCTCGCGCACATCCGCCGCATCGTTATCGACCAGAGTGTCGAACTCGGCACGATGGAGATGAACGAGACCAAAATCGGGCGGCTCGAACACAAGATCGACAAGCTGCGCAACGTCGGCTACAACGCACCGGGCGTCGAATTTCTGCGCAGCGAAGTGTTCAGCGGCGATCACGGACTGACGGTCGTGGAATTTGCGCCGTTCGGCGTGATCGGTGCGATTTCGCCGGTGACGCACTCGCTGCCGACCATCGCCAACAACGCGATCAACATGATCGCGTCGGGCAACACGGTCGTCGTCAACCCGCATCCGAGCGGGAAACGGGTCGCCGCCGAAGGCGTCAAACGCTTCAATCAGGCGATTTACCAGGAATTCGGCATCGACAACCTCATCGCCATCATCACCGAGCCGACGCTCGAATCGGCGGACGTGATTTTCAAGCACCGCGACGTGTCGCTGTTGCTCGTGACCGGCGGGCCGGGCGTTGCGAAGGCGGCCATGTCGCAACAGAAACGCGCCATCGTTGCCGGGCCGGGCAACCCGCCGGTGGTTGTCGATGAAACCGCCGACTTCGACAATGCCGCGCGGAGCATCATCGCCGGGGGCGGTTACGACAATAACCTGCTCTGCATCGCCGAGAAGGAAGTGTTCGTCGTCGAGTCCGTGTTCGAACGCATGATGCAGGCGATGGAACGTGCCGGTGCGGTGCGGTTGAACGCCGCCGAAGTCGATCAGATGACACGTCGCGGAATTGCGTCGGTCGGCGAGGGCAAAGACAGGCATGACGTGCCGAGCCGCGAATTTTTGGGTCAGGACGCAACGAAACTCGCGGCGGGAATCGGGAAAAACGTGCCGCCCGCAACACTCATGCTGTTCGGCGAAACGGACGAATCGAACCCCTTCGTGCCGGTCGAGCAGATGATGCCGTTCCTTCCCTTCGTGCGTGTGCGGAACATCGACGAGGGCATTGCCCTGGCGAAAAAACACGAACACGGGTTCCGCCACACGGCCATCATTCATTCGAGCAACGTCAACAACATGACGCGCATGGGCAAGGAACTCGACACGACGATTTTCGTCAAAAACGGTCCCTGCACCGCCGGGCTGGGCGGCGGCGGCGAAGGCTACCCGTCGTTTTCGATTGCCGGCCCGACCGGTGAAGGCATCACAACGCCGCTGACCTTCACCCGCCAACGCCGCTGCGTGCTGGTCGATAGCCTGTATATTTTGGGAAAGTGAGTTTTTTCACCACGAAGGGCACGAAGAACCACGAAGATGTTTAGCCCCGGTTCCTGGAATCGGGAAGAATGGCAGGACGGACAGAATCTGACCGCCGTTGCATGGATTTCAATCAGAGCACGACGCGTCAGCGAGTGGTTCCCATGTCCCGTGAGGGATAATGAAGCATCCCCGATGATTTTGTTTCAAAATGTTATGATTTTGAGTCCGGTGTTTGACATATTATGTCCGGCATTCGACTGAATGTGTCCGGCGTTTGACATTTTGTGTCCAACGTTCGGCACATGATGCCGGATGTTCGGCACATGATGTCCGACGTTCGGCATATTATGCCGGATGTTGGGCTGATGAAGTCCGTCGTTGCAAACATTGTGTCGGATTTTCGCCGCCTGATACCCGTTTTTTGACGGTTTGTGCCGGTCAATTCGATCAAAATGGCAATAAATCCGTAAAAAACCATAAAAACCGAACATAGGAACAGGAAAATTTCACGGAGGCATGGCTACCGCGATTTACACTGTGTCTTCGTGTGAAAAGAACTGACAATGAGATATGATCTCGAAATTGCCATGAACATGAATATGAAACAAGTCCCGACAAAAACCAGTGCCTTTTTCAAGGGTGGTTGTGGTTGCCTCCTTGCGTTTGTTGCTCTTGCAGTTTTGGCAATGCTACTCGGTGGTAGAGCTCATCTCGATCTGCCGGGTATTGTTGTCTTGTTCCTGATCGGCGGAGGTTTGGGATTGTTCGTGCGCTGGATTTATAAAAGAGGGTTTGATGCAGGTCACGAATAGGCTTTTCCTCACACAACCGGAGAAAACGATGCAGGAAAGTCGGATTGAGGAGATACAACGGCAACTTGGCGAGCGTGAAGACCGTTTGCACTCGGAACACGTTCGGGAATGGATTCTTCAACTTGCCGCTGAACGGGAAGCAAAAACGTTGCGTTCAGTCAAAGCAGAAAAATCCGCGAAAAAAACGTCAAAATCAAGAGTGGCTGTTCGCGATATTTGATAACGCAAAACCAATCATCATTGAGGTCATGACATGGACCATCAAAAAGAATTTTTTGACGCTTCGTATCAAAAACTGGTTGATGCCATTCAAGGGATACCTGATGACATCGCGGTTGATATTTATGCCTTTACATTTATTTTTTATGATGATGGTACTTATTCCAGCCAACTTGTAATGCGAGCCTACTACACCACGGAAAGCCATTTCAAAGCCAGTATTGATAAAGCCTACGACGAAATGGAAGCCAAGTGGTTTTTTGATTTTTGGTTGCTTGGCCTTTGGGATTGGTTTAGTATTGGTGGGTTGGATGATGAATTATGGCAGAAGTGGACGAAATCCACCTCTTTTTACCATACAGAAGAAGAAGGCAAGGAATTGCATAGCAAAGACGAGAGGAAATTTTGGGAACACTGTAAAGGTACTCATGCAATGTTCGAGGATACAATCATTGATCTCTCGCAAAAGCTACATACTGAAGGCGTGTTTGTAAAAAAATTCGGAAAACCAATTCCCGTCATTGTCCAATTTTATGAACCTGGCCCTGAGCAAATTGAATGGACTTTACGTGCCAACCCGAAAGGCGTTGCTGATGAATATGTAAGCTGGGCAAATGACTACCTTGGATGTAAGAAAACCTAACCCATGCCTTATGCCATTGAATACCTCGGTTTGACCGGGATGAGCTGGTTTGAGATCGGCATGTTGGTATGTTTCGGCGCGAGTTGGCCGTTTTCGATCCGCAAAATGCTGATCGCCCAATCGAGTGAAGGAAAGAGTTTCATTTTTTTATACCTGCTGTTGATCGGGTACGCCTGCGGGATTTTGCACAAGGTCATTTATCATTGCGACGTGGTCGTGTTCCTTTACGCGTTCAATTTTATGATGGTGCTTGCCGACACGCTCCTATGTTATTACTTCAGAAAAGTCTGGTGACCAGTGGCTGGTATTTTTGAATGACCAGCCACTAGCCACTAGCCACTAGCCACTAGCCACTATGTTAAACGCCCTGGTGATTGGAAACGCGACCTCGACGCTGAAACACGAATCGATGACCGGCCGGAAGCTGCTGATCGTGCAGCCGCTCGGACCCGGCAATCGCGGTGCGGACGGCGATCCGGTTCTGACGGTGGACACGTTCGGCGCAGGCATCGGCGATTATGTCATGATTTCCAGCGACGGCAAATACACCGCCGGCATCATTGGCCAACGCGCAACGCCCGTGCGATGGTCGGTTGTCGGAATCATTGACAGTGCAAAGAGCAGAACGCAGAGTGCAGAGTGAGAAGAACCATGAAATGATCAGAACAAATCCGACCGACCGGTTACTTGAAAGATCATATCGATGAAATCGTCCAGGGGTTTGTTGCTGGTGACGTATCCCTACGGGATGCAAATACGCATTCAACGGAATTGTTTCAAAAGGAAACGATACAATGACAATCAGACAAGTTGTTTATTTGGTTTTCATTGTGTTATTTGCATTAACGGCACCCTTGGGATGTTATATCGTAATCCATCAACCCGTTTGTCTCCCATTATTTCCCGGAATGGTTTTAATTTTTCGTTCCTGTTTAAGGTTATATATGTTTCCCAATGAACTTTTCAATCCTTATACAGGTTTTTCAAAAAATGACTCCGCTGTTTTCAAAAAATATAACCGCATTGTGTTTGTTTCAAGCATGATTGTCGGTTGTTTGATGATTTATTTTATGTTTAAACTCTGGCCATGACGTTATTTTACTCACACAGCCCCCGTGCCTCCGTGTGAAATAAAGACATCCGTGGCTAAAAAATACCATGCAAAACCTTCCTCTCGACATTGACGCCATTGTTCGCCAGGTGCTTGCCGATCTGAGTACCCAGGGTGCGGGAGGTGCGCCACCGGTCAGGGCAATTGCCGCACCGGTCAACACATTGCCGCAAACGGCCGGGCATGAGAAGGCGACGTTGCGGTTAATGGACTCGCCGGTGACGCTGGCCTTGCTGGAAGGGCGGCTCGACGGTGTGCGGGAAGTTGTTATTTCGCCGAAGGCCATAGTCACGCCATCCGTGCGCGACCTGCTTTACAAAAAGGAAATCAGACTGGCATTGGCGCAAAGTGAGCGTCAAAGTCAATCGGCGGCATCGCGGGAACAATCCCCCGCAACGCTTGCAATGCGAAGGAATGGCGTATTATCGGGAACTGCAACGGGCACAACAACGGTCTGGCTTGCCTTACACCAATTGAAGCGGGAACCGGAAACGCTGGTTCAGTTTTTGCAGGGCAACACAGGCTTTGTCAAAGAGTCGTTCGACTGCCTCGTCGCAACGACGGAAGCGGCGGCAAAACGGCTTGCCGAATCGGATGCGCTTCGTGCGATCATTGTGACGAACCATTCGGCGGCGGCGATGGTGTTGGCCAACCGCCACACGGCGATTCGTGCCGTCATTGGCGACACCCCGGAACAAACGTCGCAGGACGCCGCAATGGTCGGAGCGAACCTGCTCGTGTTGCACGCCGACCGACTCGGAGCGTATCGCATGAAGGAAGTCGCGCGGACGTTTTTGGGAAATCGGTTGCGAAACGCTTCGTATGATTTGTCTCTCGCAGAGAACACAGAGGTCGCAGAGAATACCCAATGAGTTTATATGATCATTCAAAAACCTCTGCGTCCTTTGCACCCTTTGCAAGAAAAAAACATCATCAGGAAAGAATACGAAATGAGAATCGGTGAAGTGATCGGGACGGTAACGTTAAGCCGCGTTCACCCCTTGTTGGTCGGGACGCAATGGTCGGTGGTCACGCCACTGGCACTGGAGCATCTCGTCGAAGGCAAAGCCGGGACGGCTGAGGAAGTCGTGCTGTACGATGAACTCAGTGCGGGCATCGGCGAATGGGTTGCCTTCAGCGAAGGAGTCGAAGCCGCCATGCCGTTTTACCCGAATGTCAAACCCGTGGACGCATATTGCGCCGCGATACTCGATACGGTGGAATTGGATCATAACGCGATAGGGAGAATTTAATCAAAGCCTTGGTTTGAGGAACCTGGAACGATGCATACCAACTTATTTGGCGAAATGGAGATCAACGGGTTGACGATCGACCAGGCTGCAAAAACAACGAATGTTTCCACTGTGACTATCCGCAATTGGATTAAGACGGGATATTTGACTCCATTCGGCAAAGGATTTGTTACGCAAGAATCGCTTGACAACTTTATGTCCAATATTGCCGGAAAAGAGAAATTGAATTCAAGAGCAAACAAATTACTCAAAGATGAACACGATCACAATGAGGTCACTGACAAAATTAAGTATTTATCCCAAAATTTTTCAGGCGATAATATCGGTATGGAATACGAAAACTCTCTTTCCGATTCGTATCGCAACAAAGAGGGGATTTATTATACACCTTCCCGGATTGTCAGAGATATGCTTAAAAATATTGCCGTTCACTCTGATTTCAAATTTTTAGATCCATGTTGCGGTTCGGGAAATTTTATGATTGAGGCAATCAAGGCCGGTATTTCACCTGAAAACGTTTACGGTTTTGATATCGATGAAAATGCCGTTTTCATGACAAAGGAACGAATAAAAAAGGAATTCGGATTCGATACACAAAATATCAGGGTAGGAGATTTTCTGAAAGAGGCAATTCCTCTTAAAAAAGAGAACAAGACCTTTGATATGATCTTCACAAATCCGCCATGGGGCAAGAAAATTGAGAAATCCGATAAGGAACGCATGGCATCCATTTTTGGTTGCGGCCATAGCCTGGATACGACATCTTTGTTTATGGGAGCAAGTTTTTCTGTTCTCAAACAAACCGGTATTTTAGGATTTCTTATCCAGGAAGCATTTTTCAATATCTCCACTTTTGAAGATATGCGAAATAAAATGATGACAAAAAAACTTCTACGTTTAGTTGACTATGGGAAAGCATTTAAGGGCTTGGTTACCAAATCGCAGGCAATCATCATTGAAAACTCAGAACCAAACTCTGACGCAACGGTAGAATGTTTTTTTGGCAATGCTACTTATCGTCGATCTTTGGAATCTTTTAAGAATAACCCGAAGAGTATTGTTAATTTTTGGACCAACGAAAATGAATCTCACGTTATTGATAAACTGTATTCCGTTAAACACATCACGTTACAAGGGAAGGCCAAATGGGCTTTAGGGATAGTTACTGGCAACAATGAAAAGTATTGCAGAAATTCGCCGCAGGAAGGCTATGTTCCAATACACAAAGGCTCTGACATTACGAAATCCGGATTAAAAGAAGCAACTACTTTTATACTAAAAGATTTTTCCAAATGTCAACAAGTTGCTCCATTAGAAATGTATCTGGCTGATGAAAAACTGATTTACAAATTTATTTCATCGGACCTTTGCTTCTATTGTGACAACCAACAACGGTTGATTCTGAACAGTGCCAATTTGCTCATTCCTTATGACATGGATATAACTGCAAAACAACTTGCTGATTTATTCAACAGTGAAATCATCAATTGGCTGTTCAAAAAAATATTTTCAACTCATAAAATTTTACGTGGAGATTTGGAGTTACTTCCCATCCACACGGAGTATTTCGCAAAACACAAAGATTTTTCAGAAGAGACTTACCTGGAATATTTACAAATAGAAAAAACAAAGAATGGAACTTTCAGAGTTAAAAGCTAGGGACTCGCGAGAAAATAACTTGTACCATTTTTTTGCTGAAGTTTCACAAAATGCCGTATTTCAGAAAAATATTTGACTATGTTATTTCTGCGCGAGTCCTTAAATCAATACGAGTGAATTGGTGTCAGCTTGGAACAAGCGATTCGGGATGCGTCACGAAGAAACTAAAGAATATCAAACAACCAACAACATAAACAGGAAAAAACATGATCAACTTGCATAAAATCAAAGAGGAAATCTGCGACATTGGCCGGCGGATTTACAACAAGGGATTTGCCGCAGCCAATGACGGCAACATCAGTTACCGGTTCGATGAAAATCGCGTGGTTTGCACGCCGACGCAAATTTGCAAAGGCTTCATGAAGCCGGACGACCTGTGCGTCGTGGACATGGAGGGCAATCAGATTTCCGGCCAGCGGAAGCGGACCAGTGAAATTATGTTGCACCTGACGATCATGAAGCGGCGGCCGGAAATCCAATCGGTTGTGCATTGCCACCCGCCGCATGCGACGGCGTTCGGCATCTCGCGCGAGGCGATTCCGCAATGTGTGTTGCCGGAAGTCGATATTTTCATGGGTGACGTGCCGATTGCCAAATACGCGATTCCCGGCGGGCAGGATTTCGCCGACACGATTTTGCCGTTTGTGGACAAGACAAACATCGTTGTGCAGGCGAATCACGGCACCGTGAGTTGGGGGCCGACCGTCGAACGGGCGTACTGGCTGACCGAACTGCTCGACGCGTATTGCCGCATTCTGCTGATTTCGCGTGACCTGGGCCGCGTCGATTACTTCAACAAGAACGAAGCGGAGGATTTGCTCAAACTGAAGCAACAGTGGCACATCGACGACCCGCGCATCGACATGCAAAATTGCGAGCTTTGCGCGAACGACGTTTTCCGCGACAGTTGGAAAGAAACCGGCGTCGGCCACCGTGCGTTCGCGCCGCCGACATTCAAAACAGGCGACAGCTCACCGGTTTCAGGCAGCACGTCAGGCAACGCGGTTTCCACCGCCGATCAGGAAGCACTCGTGCAAGCCATCACGGACCGCGTTCTGGCGGCACTGAATCAGAGAGGGTAGCCAGTGGAATCCGAGTGTGCCTTTCACCGGAACAACAGCCGGGAACGCTAGTGGCCGATAATAGACCGAACAACGTCATGGACTTTGCATTTCATCTGTGAACTTTGTGTTCTTTGTGTTGAAATATTTAACACAAAGGCCACAAAGTTTTTCACAAAGGTCACAATATTAATACCAGTCAAATGGCGTTCGACAGGACAATATGCGTTGCCCCTGACAGGGCGAAATTCAAGGCATCAAACGCCCGTCACAACAGGGTAAAATTCGTGTTAATCCGTGGCTGAAAAACAAACGCACAACAGCTGTGGTCAATCCCCCGCCACGGCAATCGCCTCCGGGAGCGCAATCGTTCTTTCGTACAGCGCGCGGCCGACGAGGTAGCCGGCCTGTCCCGCTTCGGCGAGGTTTTTGGCACGGGAGTACCATTTGGTATTGACTCTTTAACATATTCGGATTGCGCTGCGTTTCATCCCCGACTCACAGCGGTAATCTGGCCTTACGCTCGGCAACACTTGCGGTGATGTCATCTATGGAAACATCACTCAATAACGCTTCCCGTTCTTCAGTGTAATCGCCGTATCCATTTTCAAATTGCCGGAGAAAGCGCGCGGTCGCAACGGCACCCAGTTCTCTTGTCAGGACATCCAAACCTCTTTGTCGTATCTCTTTCAAATCAGTATTCATCAATCGCCTCCAGCCGCCATACGAGTGGATTGACCACCCTGGTTATCAATTTCATTTGTTTGGTCTTTAGGATAAATTTTTTATCGGTGGTCAGCAACACATCGGCTGGAGCATATTCCGCGCAGGCAAGATGAAGTGCATCAAAAGGACGCAAACCTAATCGTTCGTGAATTTTTGCCTGTTGAATAATCGTATCATTCAAATCAATATGGGTCGAAGCGGAATGATAGATTGCCAGGACTTTTTGCTTTTTGACCGGATAAACAATCCTGCTGATTTCATCATCCAATACGTCACTGCTGAAAAAAGACCAATCCTCATCGGTTTCGCAACGGTCGATGATGCCTAAAATCGCCTCCGTTTCCAGGATCACTTTTTCGTCGGTTTGTTCATCGAAAGGTCGATTCAAGCAACAGGTATCGAGATAAATGTGCATAATACTTCCCTTACGATTGCGGCTCTGATTCAATCCCCTGCTACAACAATCGCTTCCGGGAGCGCAATCGTTCTCTCGTACAGCGCGCGGCCGATGATGCAACCGGCCAGTCCCGCTTCGGCGAGGTTTTTGACGTCGGTGAGGGTCGTCACGCCGCCGGACGCGACCACAGGGACCGCCGCTTGTTGTTGCATCGCCTTCATTTCGGGCAGGTTCGGCCCCTGCATCATGCCATCGGTTGCAATGTCCGTGTAAACAATCGCCGCAAGGGGCGACGTTTCAAACTGTTGAGCCAACGTCACCGCCGGAGTGCTACTCGTTTCGAGCCAGCCATCGGTTGCAACGAACCCGTTTTTCGCGTCGATTCCCAAAACGAGCTTACCGGGGTATTTTTCGCACATTCGGCGAAACCACTCCGGCTGTTTGAGTGCCAATGTACCGATAACCAATCGTGCAAGTCCAATGCCGAGTAGCGATTGGATCGTTTGTTCGTCACGGATACCGCCGCCGAGTTCGCAGGGGATGTCGATCACCCTGACCAAAGCGGCGATGCAGTCGAAATTTGTCGGCCTGCCGTCTTTCGCACCGTCCAAATCGACCAAATGCAGGCGTTTGGCTCCTTGCGAAACCCAAAATTTCGCCATTTCCACGGGGTCATGGGCGAAAACCGTTTCCTGAGCGTAGTCACCCTGCCGCAAACGCACACAATTCCCGCCCCGAATGTCGATTGCCGGCCAAACTTCCACGAAACTTGCTCCCACAACCCAATGATTGACAATATAATATTACAATAATTTTAATATTTTAATCAAAAATCTTTCTTTGAAAAGAGGCCGTAAAACCCGGAATGAAAACCGTGCAATGACTTGTCGGGCGTAAATATTGAGAACACTTTTTGGTTTGCTGACCAGCTACCCCACGCTCTCCTGGAGACATTCCGCCCAGTCTTCCATTTCGCGTGCGAATTTGTTATGATGTGACATGTTCGTAATTGCAATCAAATTGACGTTTCGCGTTGACATCACAAAAACAGGAGAACCAATCTCATGGTCATGAAGAAATTCATCAACAACCCCCAGGATTTAACCCCGGAACTGCTCGAAGGTTACACGCTCGCTTATTCCAACAAGGTCAAACTCGTTTCCGGCAAAATCGTCATGCGGGCAAAGCCGAAATCGACGGACAAAGTCGCCATCGTCACGCTGGGCGGGTCGGGACACGAACCGGCCTTGAGCGGCTACGTCGGCGAAGGCATGTTGGACGCTTCGGTCGTCGGCGATATTTTTGCCGCGCCGGGTGCCCCGAAAATCCTCGAAGCCCTGCGCCTGCTGAAGGGTCACAAGGGCATTTTGCTGGTCATTCTCAACCATGCCGGTGATGTGATGAACGGCAATATGGCCTTTGAAATGGCGGTCAAAGAGGGCATCAACGTCAAGAGCGTTTTGACGTATGACGACATTGCCCCCGGCGCGAACGCCCCGGTCGAAGACCGCCGCGGATTGGGCGGGTGTATTCCGTTAATCAAGGTAGCTGGTGCAGCTGCGGAAGCCGGGCTGGAACTGGACGAGGTTTTGGCCGTTGCCGAACGTTTCGGCAAACGCAACGCGACCCTGGCCGTGACCATGAAAACCGCGACGCATCCGCAATCGGGCGAGTACATTTCGACCCTGCCTGACGATCAGATGGAAATCGGCATGGGACAGCACGGCGAAGGCGGCGGGACAGGTCCACAAGCCATCGCGACCGCCGACGAAACCGCCGAAACGATGGCTAAAAAGCTGGCCGCCGCCGTCGGGGCCAAGTCGGGCGAAAAGGTCATGTTGCTCGTCAACGGCTCCGGCGCGACCACGCTGATGGAAATGTATATCGTTTTCCGCAAGGCGTATCGTGTGCTGGAAGAGATGGGCATCCAGGTCGTTGCGAGCCGTTGCGAGGAAATTCTGACCGTCCAGGAAGCGGGCGGTTTCCAGATGATCATCGCCGTCCTCGACGACGAACTGCTGAAATACTACAACGCACCAGCCGATACCGCATACTGGGCAGTGCGGTAAATGCAGAATGCAGAATGCAGAATGCAGTTGCGCTACTGGTGCTTTGGGAACGTTTACTGAATATTTCATCGAAAAAAAGTAATGCAAAATGAAACGAATTGCAAGTGCCAACGAATGTTCCCCCCATTCTGCATTCTGCATTCTGCATTAAAAAGAGCTTTGTCATGGTTGATTTTTTGATCTTTTGCATGGCGACGGTCGGATTGACCGCGATTCTTGTGGATGGGAAGATTTTCGCGCCGTTTCGCGAACGGCTCGAAAGCCGCGTTCATGCGCAGGAAGAACGTCAACAGGCAAACATTGTTCGCGGCGGGAAAAAACGCCGAACCTGGTCCGGCTTCCTGCTTGACATCCTCACCTGCTACCAATGCTGCGGTTTCTGGAGCGGCTTGTTCTGCGGGCTGTTCCTCACGATGAGCCGTTTTGGAGGCATGGCGTTTTGCATATCGTTACCTGTGAATCTACCACACATGCCGATATTAGTACCCATATACTTCTTGCTGATCTTGCTGATGTGCGGTCTGGCCGGCAGTTTTCTTGCGACGGTGTACCTGATGATCGTCGAGTTGGTGTTCGCCAAAACGATGCTCTGCCGCCGCACCAACCCCGAACCGCCGTTGGATGATGCTTTCCATGAGGAACACGGACATGAGTGAAATTGTGACGATCATTGAAAAATTAAAATCATTGAAAAGAGGATTTTCTCAAATCAACCTGGAATAAAAGAAGAGTCTAAGTTTTTTTCCATTTTTTCCATGCAACCGGAAGACAAACGCGCCAAACTTCAAAAAGCCGCGCTGCCTCGCTGTCGCATGTTGCTCAAAGCTTATTTGCCGTTTCTGCCGGGGTTTCCCGCGCCGGAAGAGTGTTGGCAACAAAGTCCGGGCAGTGGCATTCCGTGGTACAGTGTCGTCGAAAGAAAGATCGTTCTTCTGACGCCGGAGTTGATTCGTCTTGCCAACTTCGGGTGGAACGAACTCCAAAAGTTCCCGAACGTTTTTCCCCAAGCGGTCGCGAACGCCGACGCCTGGCGGCTTTCTGTTCCGTGGATTCTTGAAAATCTCGGAACGGCGGTTTACGGCAAATCGCGGCTTCCGGATTCGCTCCGGGCTTTCCAAGTCGGTTTTTCAAACGCCGACCGTCGCCATGTCGGTGTGCTGGAAAAAACGCAGCCCGAATTGAAACCATTGCTCGACGCCGTGAGTTGGTTGACCGTTCTCGAACCGGAACAACTCCCATTAATGCTCCAAGGGATCGAAACGGAGCGGGAAAAAATCGTCAATATTCTCGATCAATGGCCGTTGACCGAAGGCATCCCACTTGTTCTCCTGTTGTTACGACTCATCGAACGGGATGGACTGAGCCGGCTTGCACCGATTCTCGAAACGCTCGGCACGAAAAACGCCCGAACCGTGGCAACGACATGGGAGGCTTTTCACCACGACTGGGACAGAGTCCTGTCGGCCATCGCGCAACGAACCCGAACGCCCAAGTCGTACAATCATCCGCAAAAAGTGTTTGCCGAAGAATCACCGCAGCTTCCGTCCGCTGATTGGGCGGATGCCGTGTGTGATTTCGTGAAACGAATTGCCGATCAGCCGACAAAACAACGTCGCCAGGCGTTGGAACTCTTCGCCGAGTTCATTCCGCCGAATCTGCTCGAACGCTGTCGTACCTGGTGGCAAGAGATGGCACCCCTCGTCAAAACCGCCGAAAAACTGCTGATGCGGGTCCGTCAGGGAACGTATGAAGACAATGAAAAGCGTTCCCGGAAGGCAAAGGAATTTCAACGCCGGTTTGGTGAACTCCGGCATCTCTCTCCTCCGGGAATCAACGATTTGGGGCATTCATCCGAAGAGATTCTCGACCTGTTTTTCCGTTGGGACGAGTTTTTCCAAAAGCCGTACCAAAAGCCGATCCGGGCGTTGACGCGAACACTTTCCGTTTCTCACCGGCAGCAGGTTCCCCGGCTCAAGACGCTTGTTGTCTTACGAAGACGGCTGTTTGGCTATGATTTGAGCGGAATCAATGTTCCCGTGTTGCTTGACGAGATGAGACAGTGGGATATTCCACAACATGACGTTCCGGTCATCATTGATGTGCATTGGCCCACGGCATACCCTGGAACTCCGGAAGAATTGCGGCGCATCGGAAAGGCATTACGTTATTGGTTTGTTGATCTGGATCAAAAAACCTTCAACTGGGATATCACCGAACTGGCGCAAGCGATTGGTGATGAAGCCCGGATCAATCTGTTTTCCCGTATCCTGGCCAGGCGGGAACACCGGAAACGTTACTATAGCACGGAGGCGATCCAGACGGCGGCCAAGCTCGCGGAGAGCGAAAAGGAGTTTACACAACTGCTTGCCCTCATGCAAAAAATCAGTGATGAAAAAGAAGGGTTCATCGATGAAGATATGGAGAATTTGGCGGCTCTGACATGCATCCTCCTTCCCACGCCGTGGCGAAACGACCTGCGGGCAACCTTTCTGAACAATGAAGTCTCCGGCATTCTCGACATTGCGGAGTCGATTGCGGTACTCGACAACCGTAAAATTTCCGTGCCGTTACCGGGGTTGAACGAACCGGCGGCGTCCGATTGGATTGAAAATTTCCCGGCTTGTTTTTCGGAATCACTGCACCGTCTCGCTTCGCTGACGCCACGGGCGGAGCAAATCGCAGTCCGTAAACTGAACACGCTTGTTTTCGCTCCGGAACATCTCCGGTCGGAAATCAGGGAACTCGAACGACGACTGGTTGATTTTCCGGACTATCCGGCCAATCCCCGAATCAAGACGCGAATTGCCAACCTTCGGGAACGTTTGATCACCGAGCCGGCGCATGAACCCTCGGAATCACGTCTTCGGCATTTGCACAAGAAACTCGACGAACGGGTGCGGCAAATCTTCTTCGAGCAACTCCGTCCCGCGAGCAACGGATTGCTCGAAAAAACACTTTGCATTGAACTCGATCTTGAATCGTTTCCCGCAATCTGGCGGGTTCCGCTCCATCGGAAAATCGTGCTGGGAGTTCTCAGTTTCGACAGGCCGGCAATCAAACGTCTGGGCATCCGGCTGTTACGGAGTATTGCCGGAGCCGCGCGATGGGATTATCGCAACGATCCCAGGAACGTGAAATTCGTCGAAAAACTCTCCGGCCAGGGAATTCAACTCGAGCCGTGGCTTAATCCTGACCCGCCGGAACAGGTGGTTCCCGTCGTCGAACAACCCCTTGCGATTGGCTTTGAGACCGATCCCATGGAAATCCTGAAGATGGGTGCCCCGTTTGGAACCTGCCTCAGTCCCTGGGAGTTTAACTTTTTTTCCACGATTGCCAACGCGGTGGACATCAACAAACATGTCCTGTATGCCCGCGACAGGAAAGGGACGATCCAAGCCAGATGCCTTGTTGCGTTGACCGACGGCGGCGAACTTTTGGCGTTTCATCCTTACGCGCACGACAAGGAAATCGGTTTTCGTGACATTGTCGCGAAATTTCTGACACGACTCGCAACGCGGATGAACACAGTCGTCGTTGACAAGGGAGACGTTTCACCCCTTGTTTCCCCGGAGTGGTACGACGACGGTT
>WRMR01000048.1 GCA_009776995.1 Planctomycetaceae bacterium
AACAGTTCGTGTGATTCCGTACCACGGGAAACGTCGAAAAAATGTCCGATCATTTGCGATTCGCTCTGACGCGAACACGTTGCGAAGTCCAGCCGGTCGCGCACCAGGCAAAACGCCCGTTGCAACATGGCCGTCGCGCAGCGCACGCTGTGATGCCAATACACCTCGCTGAACATGACGTAGCGTGCGAAGACCATCAGTTCGGCGGCGGTTTTGCCTTTGTCGTTGATTGCAAGGCCGTCGCCGCGTTCGTTGAGGCAAAGACTCCCGATCAGCCGCCCCTGATCGAAATGCCGGCCATAGGGAACGCCCGCGTGCAGGCTGTCGCGGAACAGATAATCCATCTTGTCAATATCAATGGGCCCGGACAAAACGCTGATGAGCAGATTCGTTGCCGCGTCGTCCCCCTGTTTGTTAATCAACGCGGCGACCTCGCGCGGTTCCGTGTTCCAGTCGTCACGCAACAAGTCGGCGATTTCCGCGTCGTCAAGATACTGTTCCGCAAACTGCTCGTGCCTGGGAAGGTCAGGCAGATTGAGGTCTTCAATCGGGTGGCAGAACGGCCAATGTCCCAGATCATGCAGCAGTGCCGCGACGATGAACGTTTCGGCATGATGCGCCGTCAGTAATTCTGCAAAGCGTTTGTCATGCGCGATTTGCTTCAGGAACAGCAGGGCAAGCCGGTAAACGCCGAGCGAATGCTCGAAGCGAGTGTGGTTTGCCGCAGGATAAACGAGCGAAACGAGCCCGAGCTGACTGACACGTGCCAAGTGCCGAAACGCCTGCGTGTCGATGATTCGCCGCACACGACCGGTCAACGGAATATCCAATTCCGGCGGAATTCGCACCAAATCATGCCGTCTGTCAAGGCCGCGAAGCTCGGGGATGTCTAGGATTCGGGACATCAATGTTTTATCGTTTGGGTGGAACTTTGATTTGACATAAGATGCGGCAATTGAGGAAAAAAGACACTATCAACATGCAACCCGTTAGGATTGCATGTCAAATAATCTGCTGAATGGTTACAAAATCTCACTCTTTTCCGAACGCCATGACTTCGACGAGGTGACGTCCGATGTTGGCCGAGTTCGACGTCTGCGTGACGCGGAGATAACGGATCGTTTGCGGCTCAAAGCGGCAGTCATAACCGTCAATGGTCGAACGGCGGAAGTTGTGCCGCATGTCGGACAGCATGGTCCAGTTTTGTCCGTCCGGCGAACCTTCCACCGTGAAACCGTAATATCGCACATCTCCATAATAACAGACGACCGTGACACGGGCAACCTCTTCCGGTTTTTCCAGGTCAACCTGCCACCACGCACTGCCGTCGTTACCGGCATTGCATGCCCAATACGAGTTGGGATTGTTTCGGACGCCGTCGTTGGCCAGCGCAGGCGGATAGGGAGCAAGTTGAGCGGAACAAGTAACCGGCTTTCCCGTCGTCAAGCTGGTCACAGGCGGATAGTCATTCGGATCATATTTCTTGAGCGGCTGCCCCATCTCTTGCAGAAATTCATGCAAGTCCGATTGACTGGAAAATTCGGGTTTGTATTTTTCCAGAAGAATTTTCGAAATCCGAACAGTATTGCCTTCGGCGCGGGTCGTGAAGCGATTGGTTTGATGCGTCCATTCGCTCTGTTGATTGCGCAATAAGATATCCAATTTGGCATTGTCAAGCGGTCCCCCGGTTTCCAGAGACATATCCAACTGCCGGTAAAAGGTTTGCCATCGCGGGCGAATGTAATCGGAAAGCATACCCGCCCATTGCCGGATGGCGTAATTGTCAAGCCACGTTTTTTCCGGTTCCGGCCCCCAAAGTGTGAGGATGTATCTCGCATTCCATTCGTAGAGTTTTCGCTGTTCTTCCGTTCGTCCCCAGGCTTTGGAGCGTTCCAGCCAGGAACCGAGTAAAAATTCATCGTGAGTTCCCAAAAGGCGGTCGATATCGAGAATCAAAGCGTCCATTCCATCGGCGGCAGCTTTGATCGCGGCACGGTCTTTTTTCTGGAAAGCGTCAATCATTTGCAGATAATAGAGTGACGTCAAGCTTGCCAGAGCCTCCCGCGAGACATTCACGAGATCAAAACGGTAGGTCTCCAGATTCCCAAAATCATCGGATGCTTCGAGCAGTTTTTCCCAGGCCGGAATCAATTCGTACTCCAGTTTGCGAATCCCCAGGGAAAACCCCGGACGCTGCGTCAGGGGAAAGTCCGTGCGCCCCGGACGCTGATACACGCTTTGGTGAAGCAGCTTCCACGCTTCCTGTGCGGCGGCGTTGTCTTTGCCGTAGCGGCGATTGACAAAACCGGCAATCCACTCCGATGTGTCGGGAATCGACTCGCGCCAAATCATGTCGGATTGAAACTCGTCGATGAGCGGATTCCAGCCGAGTCCCTCCATGATGTAACCGACGCCGGAAAGCTTTCCGCTTTCCTTTCCCCGCTGTTGAATCGCTTTGCTCAAATCGTTGGCCATGTTGTCAATGGCACCGTGCAGGCTGACCGTTCCCCCAAAGTTCTGGATAATACTCCAGACCCAGGGCTGACCGCAAAACGCGTCGGTTTTGCTCCAGGCGGGATTAATTTCGCAATGCAGGTCAAGCAAAAGGAGCTTGTCCTGCGGAACGCTTCGCAAAAACGCCTCACGCTGGGGTTGTTTCCAAAATTGAGGGGCATTTATGAAAATCCAACCCTGGAGTACCCAGATCGCATCGGGGTCAGCACTTCGCATGGATTCATAAATCGATGCGCCCATGCTTTTCAGGAATGCAGGATCATTGTTGGACGGCGGCATTTCGATGAACGTGTCCGACGCGTAAAAGTGGTTGGTGCCAAAGAGCTTCGTTTGTTCTTCGACAAAAATCTTTCCAAATTCGACAAAATAGGGATCCATCGGGTCGATGAACCAGGTGGACGGAAAATTACACCAGGGCGTCAATTTTACCATTTCGACCCCCGGAACAGCGGTTGGCAGTTTTGCCGGTGCATGGCCGGTGAAACCCTGCAAAATGGGCGTCATGCCGAGTTCGCGTTCGCGTTTCAGGATTTTTTGCTGGAGTTCGATGTGTTCGTCGATCCATTCGTTGGGAAGCGGCCCGGCCCAGCCGTCCATGCATCCCATCCAGCCAAACGGAAGAAAGGCGGCACCAACGAAAAATTCCTGAAGGTCTTCCTCCGAAAGTCCGATTCGTTTGGCAACGTTTCGCCAGACGCCTTCCTGACCGGTAACCGAAAGCGGAGCGTTGACGCCATACAGTGCCATGAGGTCGATCATTCGCTCCCAGTCGTTCCAGTCCCAAAACGCCAGCGTATAGCTGAAGCAGCAGTAATTGAAGTAATAGCGGTACTGGTGCGGTGAAACGATTCTCACCTTTTCGGCAATCACCGGGAGATTGACCGGAAGGTTGATCTGTCGGGATCGGTGCGTGATCTGACAATTGCAGTAATGCTTCAGATACCAGTTAAGCCCTGACGCCATCGACACGCCGTTGTTGCCGCGAATCACGAGGTTGCCGCCATCGCTTTGCAGTTCGAAAACGTCGAGACCGCTTTCTGCGGGAATTTCTTCAAACCGGACTTTCCCGGCCAGTGCCGGCACAACCCGTTTGAGAAGACCTTCCGCCGACGTGACACTTGGCGTTTTTGTTTGCCCCATTAACGAAGAGGCAGCGGCAAAACCCACTGTGACCATGACGATCACACACAAAAATAATCGTGTTGTTTGTTTCATTTCTGGTTTGTCCTTTCGGGATTGATCATTGTTGGTGTTGTTAAACGCCGGGGACTTTGGCTTTGATTCTTACGGATTTGCCGACGTCGAAGCTGACGTTGTTCTTGCCCCGTGACGAGACTTCCATTTCCAGCGTCGTTGTGGCTTCCGATTTGAAAACCTGGTCGATGACTTCGAATAATTCCTGACTTCCCCTGGGAGAGGCGGGATCGGAATAATCCAATTCCCCGACCAACTCTTGTTTCGAGATGCAAACTTTATACTTGCCCGCCGGAACACCGCGAAATTGACCGTAGGTCATGAGTGTCAGTTGCCCCCTGGCGTCGGTGACACCACCGGAACTCCATTGATTTGCGGCGTCTTCAGGAATCAATGCAACCACGGCCTCAGCCAACGGTTTGCCGTCCTGAATCACGGAAACGGTTGCCGGGTAGAGATTCGGCATTCCCGGAGGTCTGTTTTCACGTTGGCATCCGAGACCGCCAACGGCAATGCCGCAGGAAAGCAGGATCAATAATATCGATTTTTGGAACATAACGTTCATTCCTTTGATTAGGGGTCAAGTGAGGGAAAAAACAAGAAGCAAGGACTCACCCCGGCAACGATCATCAGAGCGAACGGGACTCGCCGCCGGAAGGTGTGCCGGATGCTCCCCATACGCCGTAAGGACTCTCACCGGAAACGGCTTGCGGCCGGGAAAAGTCGCCGCCGCAGTCCACCGTCTCCGAGACAAAAGTCACCGAGCCGTCCATAATCATGACGTTGACGCCTCCCGTATGAAAACTGGAAGCGGAAAACACTCCCCACGATGTGACGCCGGACTGACTATACATGCAGGACGGGGAATTAGGCGGCAGGACCGTGCAAAACGAGGATGGAATGGAACGCCCGTCGCTGTACATCAGACCCCGCCATCCGGTGGCTCTTCGTGTCGCAAGCATGATACTCTGGTTGGCCGGATCACGAACCGTCGTGAAACAATCCAGAGGCACAGCCGTTGTTCCATTGTAAATTGTCGGTACCAAAGCCGTACCCGCTTTGACCGTCGGATCATCATATTCTGTCCCGTTACAACCTTCACTCATACCAACCGTATTGGAAAGGCCATCGGTAAATGCCCCGAATCCCTTCCAGTAGATCGCCGAAAAAGCCCCCCTGCTATGGACTCTCGCATTGGCCGGGTAATCACTGCCGCCCCAATAGATGTAATACTCATTATTGTGCCACATGCCATCCCCAACGGATGGCCGATAGCTTGTTCCCGCGAAATCAAACATGGGAGAAGGATTTCTCGAATTACCGTTAGACGGACAATGCATGTAGGGGACTTGTTCTGTCAGAGGATTATCAGGAAGATCGTAAGCAGCCCAATTCTCTGCGTATCTACCAGGGTAACGACTCTCAAGGCTGAGCCATTTGTCATAAGTTGCAGACTGTTCCATAAATGGAAGCGTCACCACCTGCGGACTTACATAAGTCAGGTGACAAGTGGGACCCCATGCCCAAAGTGCCGGAATGTTGGACATCACATCGTGGTAATTATGAACCCCCAGTCCAAATTGTTTGAGGTTGTTGGTGCACTGCATACGGCGTGCCGCTTCGCGCGCCGCCTGGACTGCGGGAAGCAAAAGGGCGATCAAAATGCCGATGATCGCAATCACAACCAGTAATTCAACGAGAGTGAAAGCCCTTACGTTGCCCCCCCCCTATTTTAACATTCTTCATTCTTTTCATGGGTAACCCTTTCATTAAACGTGAATCAAAACTTGTGGTCAACTGTAAATTTTGAAATCAAGGACGATGAAACCAGTCATCGTTATCGTTCTATCGACCTCAATTGTCCCTACATCAAGTATAGAATCCGTCCCCAACCCCTGTCAATAGAAGATTGCGCAATCTCGCAAAGATTTTGCGCAAACACAGGCGAAGAAAGTGTCGCTGACCGGAATTTTTCGAAAAAAACAGCAGCCGGGAACGCAGAGAGGTCACGAATTGGCCGAATGGAGTGACCGGATTGAGGGTGCAACGTCGCTTTCCGGTCACTCCGTTCGTTTCACTCGCTTCGTTCCCGGCTGCTGTTTGAGTGAAAGACAAGGCTAAATGGTACGATGTTCGTTGCGAAACGTTCCCATGGTCATGCCGAATTCTTTGCGAAAAACGTTGATCAGGTAATTTTTGCTCTGGAAACCGCACAGTTCGGCAATTTTTTCCAAAGAAATATCCGTTTCCAGCAGGAACATTTTGACTTTTTCCAGACGGCGTTTTTTGATTTCATCCAGAACGGAATGCCCCATCTCCTGCTTGAACCGCATTTCGAGCAGGCGGCGTGAAACGTCCGTTGCCTTGACAACATCCGTGACCGCGATCGGTTCCGCATAACAGGATTGGATGAATCCCAATGCCTTGCGGACAAGGGGATCGTCGATGTGATAGAAATCACTGGAACGCCGCGAAACGACACGGGCAGGCCCGAAAACGGCCGTTTTTTTCTTCCGGGAACCGCGCATCAATTCATCCAGCATTTTTGCCGACTCATATCCGGCTTTCTCGCAATCCAGCGCAACGCTGGAAAGCCGGGGAGTGATACTTTCGCAGAAGAGTTCGTCGTTATCGACTCCGAGTACGGCCACTTCGTCAGGGATGCGGATTTGCAGCGTGTGGCACGCGTCAATGACATGCCGCCCCCGAATATCATGCGCGGTGAATATTCCGATGGGCTTGGGAAGTGATTGAATCCATTCGCATAACCGTTCCTGCTCAAGATTCCAGTCAAGCGGACTTGGCGGCAGTGTTGGGTAAATGTGGGTTGAATACCCATTCTGTGTGACCGTTTCGACAAAAGCATCACGGCGCATGTTGGACCAATCCACGTCATAAAGTTCACCGACGAATCCGTAATGCGGAAAACACCGGTCATGCAAATACAATGCCGCCGTTCGTCCGATGGCGGCGGAATCGCAACGGACTTCGCCATATTTGCGGACTTGATTGGCAATGCTCGGAACGTCACCCCACGGAAAAACGGAAACGGTGGGCAATCTGGCTTCAAGAATCCCGTCGATCATCTGGTCGGAGGTGATGTGAGCAATAATCCCCTTGACGTGACGATGCGACATTTTCGGCAACCGTTGCTCCTGGCGTCCCCCGGGATTGGCGTAAATATTCCAGGGGCCGTGCAACATTTCATACCGCATGATGCCGCGTAAAATATCGCGGGCATAACTGCGGGACGTTTCCACCAGGACAACGATTTCAGGATTCGGGGTGCGTTGGGAGTTCATTGTGACAAATCAACAAGACATGACCGGATCATCCAACAAATCACCCGGCCACTTCGCTGTATGAAAAACTTGCCGAACAACTCGTAGCAGTGGTTCCGGGCAACGTATCATTCAGTGCCCGCCACCGTCAAACATTTTACCATATTCCCGGCATGGGATACAAGGGGACGGAAATTGTCTCTCAAAATCAATTTTGAAGCCGTCTTGCGGAGTATGCTGAAATCGGCCATAATATGATATATTAATCGCTGGCTTGTAACACACCTGTTGGGGTCATTGCCATGAAAACCGAATTTGATGACGCATTGCGCGGGATGTACCACGAATATGACGAAGTCCGCCCGCAAGAAGAAGACCAATACCGCACCATCGGGTCGCTGTCCGTCGCGACCTTTGGATTCGGGCTACTGTCGGTTTTGTCGCTGTTTTCCGGTTTTTTACTGCTTATCCCGCTTCTCGGATTGTTATTCGGCGTGCTGTCCGCGCGAAAGATCATCGCCATGCCAACCATCGTGGGCGGTCTCCGTCTGACCGTTGCCGGGATGGTTCTTTCGTTCCTGTTCGGCTGTGCGGGACTCGGGTGGCAGTATTACAGCTATTATCACGTCACACCGCCCGGCTACACGGAACTGACTTTTTTCGATTTCGCCGCCGGGCCGAGCGGGGCGGTTCCCAATGAAATTGTGGAGCTTGACGGGCAAAAAGTGTTCGTCACAGGCTACATGGCTCCGCAAAAATTGCAGGACGGCATCGAAAAATTCGCCTTGGTTCGCACACTCACGGTGAACATCCATACCGGCCAACTCGAACCGACCGACATGATTCTCGTCGAGATCAAGACGGGCGAAAAAATCAGTTATCGTGCCAAACCGATCCGAATCGGCGGCACGCTCCGGGTGCAACGTGATTACAGTCACCAAAAGCTGCCCTACACCATCGAAGCGGATATTGTAAGGTAAGTGGCAAGAAAGTGTCTTTCACCAAAGTTTTGCGCAAGAAACAGCAGCCGGGAACGCAGAGAGGTCACGAAGTGGCCGAACGGAGTGACCGGAAAGGGTGGTTTCCACTCAAAAACCGGTTGCTCCGTTCCCGGTTGCTGTTGAGTGAAAGACACATTCTCAGGAGTCGTTTCAAATCGCACACCTTCATTTGTGGCTTCCATCGCAATGATTGGATCAACTGTTGCCCAGCATCCATGCATCGACATCATTGGCGACGATAACGCCGTAGTTGACCGCACCGAGCCAGCCGGACATAATGATGCCAACGCTTCCGGCGTGGTACAAGCCGGCGATCTGTTGCGATAGCTTGCGACTGACGGCCAGGCCTTCAAATTTCGTGCCGAAACTCGCGCCGCCCCAGTGACCGGTGTAATGCTCGAAGGTCACCGGTGTGGCCGCTTCGGTGTATTCGGCGATCTCGCGGATGTTCGGCACGTATTTTTGCAGAGCATTGAGGGTGTCGTCGATCAAATCCCGCTTGCTTTGCTCGTATTCCGTTTTGGAAAGTCCGGCCCAATCGTCGTAATTGGCGTTCGTACTCGCGACAACGTAATAGCGGTCGGTGCCGGGCCGTGTCCGGGGGTAATAAAACGAATACGTGCGGCTCGTGATGTTCCGGCTCAACAGCAAATCGGTGCGAAACGCCGGTGCGGTTGAACTGAACAGCAAATCACCGCAGACTTCCTCGTCGAGCGTTTTGCCCGGCTTGATTGCGATGTAAACCTGCGTACTCGAATTGTTGAGCCGCACAGATTCTGCTTCGTCAATGAAATCGCCGGAAAAATGCTCTTTCCCGACGAGCGAAAAAATCGTGCCTTTGAGATTCGCGTTGGAAAGCACCGCTTTTGTTCGGATTTCGCGCTCGTTGAGCACCACGCTGTGGACGCACCCGTTCCCGACGTTGATCTTTTGCACACCGGCATTGACGGCAATATCGACGCCATTGGTTGTCAGTTCCTCGCGCATGAGTCGCACGAACAAATCCGTGCCACCCTGAAACGTGTAAACGCCCTTCGACATAAAATTGGAAAACACGATTCCATACGTGAGTGCCGGGTCTTCCAGCGTCGAGCCGTTCGCGTAGGTGATCGGTTCCATGAGCAGCCGCACCACATCGCCCCGACCGGGGAAAAACCGGTCGAACAGTTCCTTTGCCGTCATCGCCGCGTTGTCGAGGTGCGACATGCCTCGCGCGCAGTCGAAAAATTCCCTGACACGGTCTTCCGGGATTTGAAACCGCGAAACCAGCAACCGCGTGAAATCGTCACGGTTGAACGTCGTGGTGATCGAAAACTGCGGATTGTCGAATTTGATGCGCGGCAGCACCACGATGCGGTCAGCGATTTTCGCGTTCCAATAACGCCGGCAGCTTTTGATCATGCCGACGGGAAAGCCGTGCAGCGAAATGTCGAAAACGTGCCCGCCGCTCCGGTGAAACCACGTCGCCAGCCCGCCGAGCTTGTAATGCTTTTCCAGGAGCAAAACCCTGTGCTTCGACCGCGCCAGCACATTCGCCGCTGTCATCCCGGCAAGCCCGGAACCGATCACTATGATGTCGTATTCGCTTTTGATGGAAGTGGTCATGAAAAATCTCAATGAATCAAATTCTGTGATGCTTGTCTAATCTGTTGTCTGCACATCATCAAGGCACAGGACATGGCATTGCTTTACTTTCTTTAATCTTTTGTCATTTGTGAGAAAACAAAATGAAGATGGTTCGATCCCTAAACCATTCTATGATCTCCATGATTCCCGCTCCTCCCGGATAAAGTGATCGATACTCCCGTCTTTGTTCCAGACACCGCACCCGATTCCCTGCAAGTCCACAAAGCGAACGGCTTTTTCATTTGGTTCATTGCTGATTTTTCCCCGCAGCGATCGCAGAACCATTTCCGCGACTTGCAGTTTTGCGGAATCATCTAGTAATTCGATGTCCCGGATCACGTTATTGAGTAATTTGTCCTGGTTCATGGGTTCCCTCTGTCTGTTTCTAATCATCTCAAACTGTAAGCAGCCGATTATTTTTACCGCGAATTATTCGTTATTTGGAAAACCGTCAATACCATTTCCCGTAAAAGACGTGTAAGCTTTTTTCATTAAATCGACAATCACATCTTTGCTTTTTGCCAGGTCTTCCTGTTTGAGACGCAAACGATATTGCCTAAACTGTTTATCATAAGCCAATTGATCCAAATCTGAATTATTGATGATTTTATCAATCTCTTCACTTTTATTCAACCTTATATGCAACACTAACACGGATTTTTGCGGTTTAAATGCAACAAAGTTTCTGGCAACATCATTTTGAGTTAATCCAATATGGTGTTTATTATACTTTATTGTGAATCCGTTGACAAATTCCGCAATGAAGCCATGCAATTTGTCAACCATTTTCACTGTATCTTTTGAACCGCGTTTTTCCCAGTATGCTCTGTCAACCGGTTCACCGATTTCTTCTTCCTCATCAGGCGAAATCAAATCCAGAATGGTCGTAAAAACCAATGCGATACTATTGCACTTATCACATTTTATCGCGTTCAGCTGTATTGCAATCAGAGGTATGCTTCCATTGAATAGCGAGATCACATTGAAAAACCGATTTGTTATTTCTTCAGCAATGATGACCGCAACGTAATTGTAATTCTGGTTTCTCTTTCGCTCAATATCCCAATACTCGATTGTTCTGATGATATGCGTTTCATCGGTTTTGCCCAATTGCAATTCGATGGTATATCTCGTGTTGCTGTCATCATCGTGCAACAGCATATCCAATCTGCCGCCGGACTGTTGAATTTTTTCCGATTGTCTTAACGTCAAACCATCTCCCAACCCCAAAATGCTTGGGTCTTCCTCGATCTTCTTTTGCACCCACTTTTCATTAATTTCAGGATGCTTTTTGAGTGAGATATTCTGAAACTTGATATAGTGTTCCATTTCCATTCTTTCATAAGTCAGTTGGAATTATGGTATTCTTTACGGTTTGACGTGGAAATCTTCGCCCCATAGGGGCAATGTACGTTGCCCCTTGCGGGGCGAATTCGATTTGTTCCCATATATTCCGTAACAAAATCACTCTCCCAGCAGATACTTGTTGGCGATCGTAATGCCGCTGACGATGGAGCCGATGATGCCGACCATACCCTGGTCGGTGCCGCAGACGTAAAGGTTGTCGAGGTGTGTGCGTCCGTCATATTTTTTGTCGGGTGCCCCATAGACCGCGCCGTTTTCATGGCCGGTGAAGCGACGGATCGTGAGCGGCGTGAACATGTCGGTGTCAATGACGTGGTTGCGGAAATCCGGCACGAACCGCACCGCCGAGGCCAGCGTTTTGTCGTACCAGCGCAGCTTTTCGAGTTTGTAGCGAGATTCGTCAAGCGCGGCCCAACGGTCGTGGTTGGCCAGAGCCGTGATACGGATCATGCCCTCGCCGAGCGGCTCGTCGTAATCAAAATTGTTCGGCGAGCAGATCACACCGCTGCGCACATCGACCAAAGCGTCCGGCTTTTCGTAGGCGAACGCCGGGGAATCGTTGAAAAACACGATGGTGCGGTCGTGTCCCAGTTTTTTCGGATCGTGCTTGAGCACGCTGATTGTTTCGATAAACGACAACTGCCCGGCGGACAGCTCGTCCGCGTTATCCTTTTCATGGCACAGTTGCATCGTTTCCCGCCAGCCCGCCGACGACAAAAACTGCTTCGCGTGAAGTTCCGAGCCGTCTTCGAGCAACAGTTTCTCGACACGCCCGTCTTTCGAGACAATGTCAGTCACTCCGGCGCGCAGCCGCAACTCGCCGCCGAGTGCCTTGAATTTTTGCAGCAGCTTTTGCAACAACATGCGCACGCCGTGGTACGGCCGCGCGAACCCTTCGAGAAAGATGGAACGGAACATGATGCAAAACTGCCCGAACTCCATGTCGTTTTCGCGTGCCCCGCCGTAGTACAGGAGCGGACAGAACAGCATTTCGACGAGCAGGGGATCGCTGACATGCCGCGCGACGAACACCCGTGCCGAACCGCCGCTTTCGCCCAGACCGAGTTGATCATACCCGGCCAGTTCGCTCATCATGCTGCGGAAGCCGTCGATTTGTGCCGGGAATTTTCGGGCGATTTCCGATTCGAGCAACCCGATGTCGTTGTTGAAACGCAGTTCGACTCCCGGAAACGCGACCGCCGAACCGATCTGCGGCACAAGTGCCAGTTCTTCCCACTTCAAACGCAAATGCCGCAACAGCCGCGAAAGCGGCCCCGACTTGACGCCTTTTTGCGCGTAATTGGTGATCGCGTGCAGACCGACATCGTAGTTCCTGCCACCCTGCCGGTAGTAGGAATTGAGGCCGCCGACCATTTTGTGCCGCTCCAGGATACAGACCCGTTTGTCGTAATGGGCCAATCGTATCCCCGCCGCCAGGCCGGACATGCCCGCACCGATGATCACCGCGTCGTACATTGTTTAGGGGTTAGGGGTTAGGGTTTAGTTAGCCGCGTCGCCCTGTGACGCAGAGTGGTAACGCAATTATTTACGAAGAATGGGATTTGTCCAAATGAAAAGTCAAATTGCCGAAATCATATACAACGCCAAGATGTTCAAACCAATCCTCAACATCTTTATCGGATTCATCCATTTTCCGCCAGTAGCCTTTGTCGAGATAGCTCCCAGTAACACAAATATGGGAAAATTCGAGGCGTGATGCGATAAGCTCAATCTGATTGACATAATCCGTTTGCTTTGGAATGGGCAAATCATCATTATCTGTTTTTCGTCTTTCTTCAAGGATATGCACTGTATTCTTCGTCCATTGCTCAATATCTTTGTCAACGCGATCAAAATCCATTTCGATAGGTACAAAACCGAATACTCTGCAAAAAATGTGTGTGTCCCACTTCAGCACTCTGAAATGAAAACATTGGTGGCAGACGGAGCACATCGCGTAGCCAGCCAAAGGACCATCGTAAAAGTCAAAGTATATCACCTTTTCAAACGGTAGAGGCGACATTGTCTTTCTATCATGCTGGCAACAATCCATTTTTTTCCAAGTTCATTATAAAAGTTTACGCTTCAATCACCCATCCTGTGCGTCGCAGGGCGACGCGGCAAACGCCTGGCGTCCAGGACGCTCAGCCAAACTTTCACGCCCCGTTGTTGCACTGGTGGCACATTGAATCTCTGCGAGAAAAAAATTGGTTGCGTCTCGCCGTGCGGCATATCAGGACGTATAGTTGCGCTGCCAGCCCATTTGTTATGTGTTCCAGTATGTTTGTTTCGTGAACAAAACGCTGCAATTAGCGTACAAAAAGCCATGCTTCGAGTACAAAAGCTGAGGTTTATGGCTAATCGACCGAACCTTTTATTCCCGATTGTCATGGTTGAACCTCGCTGCCCGACCTTCAGGGTTGGGTCATACACGTTCAAGGATAACCGATCACGCTCCCGGCTTGGACAACTTGCCTTGAATCTCCGCCACCGACCTAAAACCTCCTTCATTTCTAGTTTGCGCACGGCTTTTTGTACGGATAACAAGTGCTTTTACTCGAAAAACGATGTGTTGTGATGTATGGGTGGATTGTTCCGGCGAAAATGCAAAGTTCAGAGTCCTTCCGCCTTTGCACTTTCTTCACTTTCGTACCGGCGAGATACGGTCTTGCCGGATTCACGATGAGTTGCTGGGATTTCGGGTCAATCAACACATCGAGGTCTTCGAGTGGAATGGCACCGAGCAACACTTCGGTCGCACCGGGAAGCACCAACGCCCGGCATGTGGTGGCACGATTCTTGAAATAGAGATCAACCGGTCCGACAATTTCACATTCCGACCGGGAACCGTCGGCAAGTTCGATTTCCCGCGTTTCCTGGACGGTGAGTCCCAGTTGCGTTTTGATCGATTCGTCAATCGTCAGGATGTAGGCACCGGAATCGACCAGTGCCTTCACGTCGATCTTCCGAACACTGTCTTTCGGAGCCCGACCGGTTTGAGCCAACCCGACATCAACGGCGTTGGCTAACGTAATGTCTGCATAAATGAGTCCCATCATGATTTTCCGATGAGTGATTGGTTGTTAGTGCAAAACGCAAAGTTCAAAGTGTTGTGGGTGGAGTTGAAATAAAAGCCGGAATGTTGAAATCTTCGCCCCGCAGGGGCAACGCATTTTAGCCCGGGGCAAGGCGTACTCGCCGCCGCCCTGGGTTACGTTGCACGCTATAAATCATCGCCGCCCTGTCAGGGCAAGGCAATCAAAACACAACATGAACATCTGGTCGTTTTTTCTTGAATTCATCAATCCCTTCTTCAGTAACGTTTGTTCCCAAGAGATTTATCGATCTGATAGGAGCAATCTTCTCCAAATGCTTTAAGCCGGCGTCTGTGATTTCAGTATTCTCTTCCAAAGAGAGAGCCTCGAGTTGTGTCAATCCAACGAAGTTCTCCAAATCGGAATCTTTCAGTTGAATACCCTGCATCATCATGATTTTGACCGGGCATGCCGCCAATTTCCTGATTTCAGAAGCAGGAAATTGTGTCACGCCAACACAGTTAAAAGTCCATAATTCCTGACAATTTCCTATGTCGTCCACATTCAAACCGGATAAATCACCGCCCACAAAATCCAAACCTTTCAGGTGGGGTAATTGACAGATTAATCGGCAATCATCCGGCGTTAAAATCTGTAAACCCTGGCTTTTCCGGTAAACGAAAGTGGGATAACATTTGATTGAGCCGTCATGCCGTCTGTACTCGACAGCGAAACCTCGAGTTCGAAGTTCCTTCACCACACGATAATCGCTAGGCGAATAAATCATCGAATACAAAACAATAAAGATCACACAAGGAAAAGTGACGCAAGCAATGTCAATCAAAATCCATTTCAACGCACGACTGGTCTGTTCATTGGGCATGATCATTTCTCCTCAACAGGTGCCACCAGTGCAATAACAGGTTGTTTTGTATAAATTGCAGGCAATAATCTGCCGGAATAATCCATTGGAACATTATAACATGTCGCAAGACCTGTGAAACAACGCGATATGTGTACAAAAAGCCGTGATCAAAACATCAATGACGGAGATTTTATCCCCGATTGCGGAGTTTTCCAGTCGAATGTTCGACACGAAAACATGGATTTTCGACTCAAAATCTCGAAACTTCAACTCAAAATCCCGAACAACGGGGTCAAAATCACGAAAGCCCGACAAAAA
>WRMR01000049.1 GCA_009776995.1 Planctomycetaceae bacterium
TCATGGAAAACATCGAATGTTCAACACGTAGCAACAGAATTTTGAGGAGCCGTATGAGGTAATGCCCTCAAGTACGGATCTGTGGGAGCTCCAAGGAGCAATCCTTGGGGCCACCCGAATAAATTTATTTTGAGTTTCCGAACAAGTCTAATAATGCGTTTGTCCGCCTTTGGGTGACATTTCGGGAAAATCTTGTCGCTGGTGCGCGCCGCGCGATTCCTGCCGGGTGAGTGCGGCGCAGACGATCAATCGTGCGACAGTCAGCATGTTTTGCAGTTCCCAGCCGGAGTTCGACGGGAATTGCGTTTCGAGGACATAATGCGACCAGCGCGCGATATCATGGAGTGCCTCACGCAGTTGCTCGCCGTTTCGGACAACGCCCGCCTTGCGCCACATCAGCGATTTGAGCGCGTTTCGGATGTCGGTCACGTCGATGGTTTCATCAAGAGTCGGCAACGGCTTGTTTTCAATCGGCTCGACATGGTAATCGTTCGTTTGCGTCATCGCTTCTTCTGACGCGAGTCGTCCCGCCGATTCACCAAACACGAGGGCTTCAAGCAGACTGTTCGACGCAAGGCGGTTTGCTCCGTGCAGGCCGGTACTGGAGACCTCGCCGGCGGCCCACAGTCGCGGGAGCGTTGTTCGCCCGTCGATGTCCACCGTGACGCCGCCCATCAGGTAATGCACACCGGGACGCACGGGAATTTTGTCCTTGCCGATGTCGATGCCAAACTTGTGACAGGTTTCGGCGATGCCGGGAAAACGCGTCCGAACCCACGCGGCGTCCTTGTGCGAAAAATCGAGATAGACGTTCGGGTGGTTCGTCTTCTGCATCTGTGCCACGATGGAATTGCTGACCACATCGCGAGGTGCCAGTTCGCCGCGCGTGTCGTAATCGTGCATGAAGCGGTAACCGTTTTTGTCCACCAGGTACGCTCCTTCGCCGCGCATCGCTTCAGAGATCAGACTGCGACTGCTCCCGGCAATGTACAACACCGTCGGGTGAAACTGCACGAACTCCATGTCACGGATTTCCGCACCCGCACGCCAGGCCATCGCGACGCCATCGCCGGTCGCCACATCCGGGTTGGTTGTCTCGCGATAGACCTGGCCGATCCCGCCCGATGCCAAAATCGTCTGTTTCGTCCAGATGATTTCCTTTTCCGCGTGATCCTGTCCCGGCATGGTCCACGAGGCAATTGCCCCGCAACAGACGCCATTCTGTGTGAGCAGATCAAGGGCGAAGGTGTTCCGCCAAACACGGATATTCGGACGTTGCTTCACCGCCGCGATCAGTCCGCGCATGATTTCACGTCCGGTCGAATCGCCGTTGGCGTGCAAAATGCGGTCGCGGCCGTGTCCGCCTTCGCGCGAGAGGTCAAGGTCGTTTCCCGTTTCGTTGCGGTCGAATTGGACGCCGAGTTCGATTAGTTGACGAATCTCTTTCGGGCCGCATTGCACAACATGCTCGACGACCCGTTGGTCGCACAGTTCCCCGCCGGCGATGAGTGTGTCCGCGACATGTTCGGCAAAGGTGTCGGCCTTGTCCCATACGGTGGCGATACCGCCTTGCGCGTTGTGGCTGTTCGAACCTTCCAACCCTTCCTTGCAGACGACCAGCACGTTGAGCGACGGATGCACGGCCAATGCCGCCCGCAACCCGGCCAGACCACTACCAATAATCAGAATGTCGGTGAAAAAATGCGGATACCGCTTCGGATGAAACGGGACGAGATAACGCATGGGTCGGTTTGCGGTTGGCAAATGATAGAATGGTGTCATCGGTGCGAAATGCTGGAATCAATGTGGCGGAACACAAACGAACAACGATATCATTTTACACCGCAAGAGTCAGGGAAACAAGGGAAGAGGCAAGAGGGAACAGGGATGGGGGTATCATAAAATTTTGTGTGTATTTTGTTGCCCCAAAGAGACAAAACAAGGTAGCCGGGGTCATGAGTGGTATTCCGCGCCCCCCCCCCCCGGAATGGGACTTCGTTGCGTTCCCGGCCTGCCATTCACGAACTGCGAGAGTCATCGAATGAAATGACCGCTCCGTGACGATTGCGGTTCTGATTGAAACGAACAGCGAATTATTGCGCTAGACACGATGAAAACCGACTGGGGAGGATTCCAATCCGTCGGTTTCGGCCATGACGGATTCGATGAACCGGTTGACTTCGTCGGCTTTGTACAGCGGCAGGACATGGCGGCCGTCGATGATTGTATCGGGCTTCGTGCGACTGCATATCAGGACGTGGTCGTGCCTGCCGTGAATCTGGTACAAGGGAAACGGGTAGCGTTCGGACGGGTCAAGCGAGTAATCGTGCCGCCATGATTTCGGGTCGAGCGTCCAGGTGAACAGCATTCGCAACTGTTGCGCGAAAAACCACGATTTGCATCTGAACAGTTGTTGCAAAATGATGACGCGTTCCGGCGAGCGGAACCGGCGTGCCAGCGGCATCAGACACCGTGCAACGTGCTTGACGATGAAATGTCCGGAGGCAATGAGCCGTGGCATGAAGCGGCAGAAAAAATACGCTGGCCGATAGCGTTGCGGGAACTCGGACGGTTTGCGGATCGTCGCGATGAGGATGCTGGCTTTCGTGTCGAAGTGAGCGGCGACCATCGGGGCCATCATGCCACCGAGTGACAGCCCGGCGACGTAACACGGCCGGCCACCCACCCGGTCGGCGACGGATGCCGCGAGTTTGTCGGCGTAATCCTCAAGCGTGTCGTGGGGATGGACCTCGGTCCACGAAACGGGAATGACCTCGCGAAAGGCTACTATCTGCCGCTGAAAAATACTTTCATCCGCCGCCAGTCCCGACACGAGGATCAGGGGATATTTGTTTTCAATCATGTTCAGACCATTCAAAGAGCCAGCTCCAACTGTGAGACTTTGCCGTTGCGTTCGATTTCGAGCGACAGGGGGCGTTTGGTTTTCAAGGCATCCCGGAGTGTTTCGCCGGATGCCCGATTGCCGTTGATGCGCATGATACGGTCGCCGGTTTGCAGCCCCTGTTCATTGGCACGATCCTCCGACACGTCACCGACGATAAGCGTGTCCGGCTCAGCCAGGCTTTCCCAGTACAGGAAACCCTGCCGGATCATTTCATTGGCTACCGTCAAATCGGCCGGGTTGATTTCAAAACGCAACCATTCCTCCGACTCCCGTGGTCGTGCCACCCGCAGGAACATGACACGTTCCGGCTCTTCCACAAGCAACGCCGTGATTGCCTCATCGAAATCATCAAGATTATCGGCATCGCGGCCGTTGAGCGTCATGACGCGGTCGCCGCGCTGGAGTCCAAGTTGTTCCGCACAAGAATCTTTAGCCACTTTCGAGACGCGAAGGCCGCCTGGTTTTTCCGCAGTGTCGCCGAATAAATTGCCTAACAGTTTGCCGAGCGAGCGGCCGCTGTCGTCCGGTTGGGTGCCTTCCGGTTCCTGATCGTCTTCGATGGTCAGTCCCATCGTGTCGGTTACCCAAAACCCAAACGCCTCCCCGGACTTCTCATTGTTTCTTCGCATGTCACGCGGTGAAATGTATTGGATTTGCGAGAGATCATTCGCGTCGGCCAGGTAAAACACAAAGCGGAACGCAATATCGGCGATCTGTTTCATCCCGTCGAAGTTGATGATGCCGAACTTGTCTTCCGGCGTATGGTAGGGGCAGTCCAGCCCGGTAAAAAACATCAAGGCCGGAATTTTTTTCGCGTAAAACGACGAATGATCCGACGCGAGCAGGTATTCGGTGGAAAAGTCAATGTCCGGGTCGTCCGGTTCCATCAGCCGCGCAACGGTTTCCCGTACACCGGTTGCGGCGTTACTCCCGAAAATTTCGAACGAGTTATTTTGCAGCGTCCCCACCATGTCGAAATTGACGACGATTTTGACTTGCGAAAGCGGCACCATCGGGTTATTGGCGAAATGCCGGCTTCCAAGCAGGCCTTTTTCTTCAGCGTCCCAAAACGCGACGATGACGGACCGTTTCGGACGCGGTTCGATTTTTTCGAGCGATTCGGCCAGTTCCAGAATCATGCTGGTACCGCTGGCATTGTCGTTTGCGCCGGGATAAACCTCGCCGTCAATCACGCCAACGTGGTCGTAGTGCGCACAAATCATCACGTACTCGCCGGCCAGGTCAGGGTCACTGCCGCGAATGATGCCCAGCACATTGCGGTATCGCGCTTCGCCGTCGTTGAATCGAAAGCCTTGCAAATAACTGTCGTCCGTTCCGGCGGGTTCCAGTCCGAGCAGGGTGAGTTGCGTCACGAGATAATCGCCCACTCGACGCCCCGCTTCGGTTCCGGCGCAACGGCCCTCTTGCGCGTCGTCGGCCAGCCAGCGAAGGTGCATTTGCAATTCATCAATACGAAGGTCGCCAATCGCCTCCTGATAATCGAATGTCGCCGGTTTCGACTCGTCTTCAGCAAAGGCTGGCAGGGCAACAAGCATTGCCGTCAAAACAGGAAACACCAACAGCCAAACGCCATTGGCAACAAACAGGTTTCGTCGATAAAAAGTCATAATCGTCATGTTATCCCGTAGATCGGTTTTGGAGGATAAACCAATCGAGTGTGATTCCGAGGACGGAATGCTGGATCAACCCTGCCCAGAGGCTGCGGCACCGCAGGACAAGGAAACCCCAAAGCAAGCCGCCGGCAATCGCGCCGAGCGTTTCGGACATCGGGTGGCCGAAATGCAAAACCGCCGAGGCCATCGTCTGCACGAGGATGGCGTTGTAAATTCCGAACGAATCCCGTAGTCCGTGCTGCATCCACCCGCGGAAAAAGAACTCCCAGCCGAAATAGTAGCCCAAATAGGTCAGTGTGTGACAAAAAAAGAGCATCGGCGCGTCGGACACGACGGGATTGTACGGATAAACGTTCCAAAACGCGGCGTCACGCCCGGTCAACATCCCAATCATAAACACAAAGGGCAGAAAAATCAACGTGTTGACCAAAAGTCGGCGGACAATGCCAAGTCGCAGGCCGTATTCGGCAAGTTTTTCGCGAAGTATCAGCTTGACGATCAGCATGGGTATGATACCAAAGAGAAAAAAGCCGCCGATCATCTTGTGCGATCCCAGCAGGAAGGCTGTAACAGGATTTTGGCCAAATGCTTCAAAAACCATCTGTTGCAACTGAATCGGAACAGTCAGGTATTTCCAGGCGATCATGGCCAACATGGCATAAAGCATGATAAGTGTCGGCTTCCACTGTTTTTTGGCAACAAAATCTGCCACAAATTGAACGGCATTGATGCCGGGGGTATTCATCTTGGAATTCATGATTTTCATTTGAACCAGGGAGTTGACCATTTCCCGAAATTCATCATCCGTCAATTTTTCCGGGGCTTCCGATTCCGGCTTCCCAACGGATGGGTTCACCGGTCCGGCTTTGGTGAGTGCAATGTCAACGAACTGCTGAGTACCGAGAGGTGAAATTTTCTGAATATCGAGATTCCCGACCTCATTAACCCAGAAAGTGACCACTTGCTCGTAAACCTGTCGTGTGGACTTTTGCACACGGGAAAGTGAAACCGGAAGGAAATACTCCCGGTAAAAATCATAGAGGTACATAACCACAGGCTTTTTGTAAAAACAGTGAACTTTACTAAACTATCCAAGATGTATAATTTAGGAAAAAATGACACGGGATAGCTACTTCCGTGCCGAAACGAGAATTGGTTCCACTTAAACCCGCCTGTAGTAAAGGGTTATATTTTCAATTCTCGCAAATAGGTCAGGTAGGATTTGAACCCACGACCAAGGGATTATGAGTCTATATTCCAGATCAGTGCTATTGTGTTCTTTACTTTCCTAACTACTTGGTATAAAAGGGTTAATAAAAACGATAATTACGACATTAAACTAAAGTGTTGATATTTAGTACTATATATCTCTATGTTTTTGTTATTTAAGCGTTTAAGTTATCGAAACGGAAAACTGATACCAACTAACTCTGAACGTAAGTCCTTATTTTTCGTCGGCGATTTGGCAATAGTTGTATTACTGGTATGGGAAACACCAGTATTTGTCACAGGAATTGCGTTGCCGTAAGTCCTTATTTCATGTCAAAAAATTTTGACGCAAGTCCTTATTTTTCGTATGCGAACAAATGATAAAGAGTGCGTGTAATCCGTTCTCATTCGTTCGGAAAAATGAAATCTGTAACGCTGTGACGGCGGCTGGAGAGAGTGCCTGGGAAGCAAACCAAATTGAGGGCGTCTGTCATATCGAAAGTGGTTTGCAACTCGCGAAATGACAGACTTGCGGGGGGATCAATCCCCTACCCAAAAAACGTCAGCCGTCGCCGACTGTTGCCGGCGGCCACCGACAACAAGAACATCATAGCAGAAGAAGGGGCCAGGAGCAAGGGAAGTTCAAAGAGCTCTTTGCACTTAAATCACTTTGAACCGTCGGAGAATGGCGTTTGTCTCCTCCGTTTGGAGTTCGCGGAGTTTTTTCGCGGATCGCCGCTCTTTGGCGGTGGGAAGATTCGGGGGAGGTGCCGACTTGTGACCTTCAAGGAATGCGTCCAGATCGGATTCCATGATCATGATGAGATAGCCGATTCGAGTGCAGGACAACGGACGTTTCACGCCAATGCCCTTCATCCACTTTTGAACCGTTTGGAGGCTCACGCCGAACAGTTCCGCAACCTCTTTGGGGGTATGGTACTTTTCCATGACGGGGCTCTTTTCTATTCAGATGGGAGGATGCCACAAAGGATTAACTTTTTTCCTTAAAATATGTGCAAAACACATGTTCGATTTTTCCGTTGATCTCTCCTTCAACGACGAGAGGGCACTTGGGTTTAATATAAAATCTGTCCAAAAGTGCCTTCGCCATGGTGCGGTAGTGTTCCCGGGTTCTCGACTGCAATTCTTCCCATTGGCAATGAGCATCGAGCTGATGCGCTGCTTCGTAAAGCAACTGTGCAATGTGATTTTCCATCGGATTCTCTTTTCCTGTGAATATGGGTAAAATAATATCAGTAAATTTTAAAACCGGCGGGCAAGTAGCCTGTGTCAAAAGTTCCTTGACCCGCCTCAACCCTCCAATTAAGGAGTTGTACGATGGACAAATTTGTTATCATTTCTGCGGTTTACAAAGATAAATCGCCGGAAAATAAGCGTTTACATTATGTGACGTTTGAAAATGAACGGTGGGACAATTTTATTTTTAGGGATCAACTCATTAAAATTATTGAACAAAACCCAAAAAAAGTTTTTGTCAAAATTGAAGGCAATGAATACAATGTTTTCGACTTCGATTTTGGCGAAGGAAAAGTTGTACGATTTAATGGGAGTTGTGGAAATGGTGACGATTTAGGCAATGTCTCTCGTGGTTATGCGGGAAAAGACCTTGAAAAAATTGAACTTATCAATAAATATGCTCTTGAACTCATACAAAATGGGTCAATAAATCAAAGAGTTATTTCGGCTTTTGAGTGTATGTCTCTACCTCACTACGGTTATGTTGAAAAACACATCGCGTCTGGAAGTCTGAAGAAAGTCCAAGGGCACTATGCCTACTACGGCTACACAGGAAATGCTCGCTCACTGAGCAATTTCCGCCATGAAGTGGAGCGTTGCTGGCGCAAGCACTTGGAACGGAGGAATCGAAACAAGGACATGACTTGGAACCGGTTCCGCCAAATCCTGAAGCAACACCCTCTCCCCTTTCCGAAAATCGTTCACAAAGGTAAATTGAACGAAGATACGTAGAACATGATTCCGAGGAACCGTGTGCGGTAATGTCTGCACGCACGGGTCTGTGGGAGCCTTGGGAGAGCAATCCCCCAAGGCCACCCGGAAGAACCCCCGTCCCGCCGCCGGACATGGAGGTCGACGCGGATTTCGGAACTGGCGCAACATATTGGTAGTTACCGGACAAATACTTCGTCGGTGCGAGTGCCTTGACCGAAAGGGTTTTGATAGGCACGTCCAAAAGCATCGTAAGCAACTTCCGTTCCGAATCTGGCTGTCGTGAATGGACGTTGAACACGAATCGGCCGCAAATCGGTATTCTCGCGGCGGTCTGACCGAGGCGTCATGGTTATTCCTTCCGGCTTTTGCCGGGAAATATCAAGACATGATTTCCATGATAATCGGGATAGCGGACAAAAGGGATACCCCACTCTCCTGAAATATCCTGTTCATCCTGTCAGAAAAAAAAACCAAATCCCCCTTTGATCATTTGCGACTGGAAAGTCGCTGCGAGACGAGCGGTGACCTGGCGTACACCTGTACCAGCCGTTCGTAGTCACGGCTCACGCGTTACCATTGTGCTTCCGACGAAATGAAAGGGGAGATTTGATTTTCTCAAAATATTATACAATATTTTCCAGCCCGGGTGAAGGCCATTTTGGGGCAGGTCGTCAAAATGGGTGATATTTGTATTGGCGCATCTCCGAAATCAAGTGAAGTTTGTCGAATATACAATCTTTTTGACGCGAAAATGAAAAGGGGTGCAACAAAATTTTACCACCCCCATGGTCAGGAGTTGATCAATCTTCTCTATTGCAACAAGAGGAATTGGCGATAAAATTTATGTGTCACTTTGAACTTTCCAACTATTCGGATGAATAATCACAATTATTGAAATACCCAACAAATGAAAATTGGAATCATCGGAATGAGTGCGGGGAACGCACACCCCTACTCATGGTCGCTCATGGTCGGCAATCATTAATGGGCGTTTCGACGCCAATGAAATCAACAGGATTGGTTATCCGGCTGTTGCGGCTTATTTGGAAGCCAACAAACAAACTTTGGGCATCCCTGGGACAAAAGTCACTTGTGTCTGGTCGCAGGATGACGAAATCTCTCAAAGTATTTCCCGAACGACCGGAATCGAACAGATAGCCGGAAGTCTGGATGAAATGGCAGGACAAGTAGACGCGGTTATTCTGGCACGCGACGACGCCGAAAACCACGTCGCCCTGGCGCGTCCGTTGATCGATGCCGGTATTCCCATCTTTATCGACAAACCGCTTGCCCTGTCCATTCCTGAACTTGAGTACTTCTCGAATGAGGTTGCAAAGGGAAAGCTCATCATGTCCTGTTCGTCCATGCGTTATGCCAATGAATGTATGGTAGTCAGACAGGAGTTGGCTGCACTGGGAAAACTTGAATTCGCCACTGCCGTTGGCAAAAAGGACTGGAACAAATATGGCGTCCACCTTTTGGAAGCCTTGTTCAGTATTCTGGATGACCCTCGTCCCGCTTCGGTCAGGAATTTTGGACAGCCGGGCAGGGACATCGTCTCGATCACTTTTGAGAACGGATTTCAGGCCATTGTCAGTCTTTTCATGGATATTACGCCCACCTTTCAATTATCCGTATTCGGACAGACCGGCTGGAGGTTAGCTGATATCAAAAACTCTTATTCCATGTTTCGCGACAACATCATTGAATTTATCCGTTCGGTGCGGGAAAAAAAGGCACGGTTGTCATTCGACAAAACCGAAAGAATCATTCGTACCCTCATGGGAGCCAATGAAAGTTTGCAACAGGGAGGAAAGATCATCCATTTGTAGATGATTTATTCGACTTTAGCCAATTGTTCTTTCCGATGAGTGTGCCCGTTGATCCTTGGGGAAAACGGGTTCACGTATTACATTGTCGAATTATTCTCAATCGGTTTGGGTAGAAAAGTCAGTTTCATTGAATCAATAATAATAACAACAACATGAACATCTGGGAATTACTGAGTTTAAAGGGAAAAGTCCTCCTTGTTTCAGGAGGTGCCGGTAACTATGGCAAGTGCATCTGTGAAGGGTTGGCAGAAGCGGGGGGCACAGTCGTTATCGCTTCCCGCAATTGGGACAAATGCAAGACTGTCGCCGATGATTTCCGCGCAAAAGGCCTGGATGTTCACGCGATGAAGGTTGAGCAGAGCGACCATGATTCAATTCTTTGTTTGAAAAACGGGCTGCTGAAAACGTTTGGCAAATTGGATGTGTTTGTCAACAATTCCGTTGCACGTCCCATGAAAAGCTATGGATCCTTGCCAAAATAACATTTACAATTGCTACGATATTCTTTGTGAAATTTTGTAGTTCCATTTCCCCAAAACATCATTCCGTATGATGTTCAAGGCGTTGAGTTGTTCGTTGGTGATTTTTCGTTTCGTCGGATAAATATTACGGTCTTCCATTGCGTCAACTTTCAAACCGGTACTACTCGTCGTATGACCAATCAAATTGATGATCACATCCAGGCTTGTCAGTGGTTGTCCCTTCCAGTTCATCGAAATGTGATTGAACAGTCGATGCTCAATCTTGTTCGTGCCCGGCGGAAAATGACTCATAAAAATCGTCAAGCCACTCTCGTCCGCAAACTCTTGCAAGCAAAATTTCCAAAGGCGACTGCGACTGCTGTTACTTCCGCCACCGTCCGCCGTGATGAAAAGGTCTTTCGCGTTCGGATAAAGTTCCCTGCCCAAGTGTTTGTACCAGCGTCGAATCGATTCCACCGCAAATTCGGCTGTGTCATGGTCAATCCCAACATTCACCCAACCGACATTCTTTTGCAAATCGTAAATTCCATACGGCGTCGCTTTGCCAAGTTCCTTGTCGATAAAGTCATAAACTTTCACCAACTCCGGATCGCCTTTGGGACGCCAAACCCTGCCGTTTTGCCGGTCATTTCCGATCAACACCTTCTTCTTGGCATCGACCGAAATGACAGGACAACCCTGCTTCAAAAATTCCGCAACCTGTGCGTTGATGAACTCGAATTGCGTGTTGCGGTCAGGATTCGTTCCGCCTTCGAGCGACTTGCGATTCGCAGCGAGTTGATATTCCAATTCGTGCAACAACCGAAAAACTTGGGTTTTGGAAACATCGAATCCTTGTTCATTCAACGCTTCGCTCAAGTGCTGTGTGCTGTGCGTTGTCCACCGAAGCGGCGACATGGGATCACCCTTGGCGGTCGGCTCGACCAACGCATCAAGTGCAGGCAACAAACCCGGTTGTTTTTGGGTGGCTTTTTTTCGCCCACTTCCTTCACGGCGCACACGATTTTCAGTGAGCCGCTTGTTGTTTTTAAGTTCCTTGATGCCTTTGAGGATCGTAGGCCGGGAAAGCCCCGTCGCACGGGCAACGATACTGATACCGCCATGCCCCAAACACATCGCTTCGCTCGCCGCCCAAAGACGACGCTGACGTTCGTTCCACTCAAGCCGCAACGTGTGAAACTTCCTTGCAATGATCGCTTCCATGAGATAACTCCACGAAAGAAATCATAACATATTTATGTGCGTTTGTAAACGTTATTTTGGAACGACTCCTTATGCCAACTTTGCATGTCAAAAAACAGAGAAATTGTATTGGTTTCCGCCGCATTTCCGGCCAGCCGGGGTTATAATTATGTTGCTTGTTGCCACATCCCCTTTGATTCAATGGCACAGTTTTCATTTCCATGACTTGGTTGACAGAATTTCCGTTCAGGGGCATTATTATGCCAAAAAAACGCTACACGAATCGTTCCGGGACAATCATTGCGGTCGTTCTGGTTGTCATCGTGATCCTTTCGCTGGCGGCTCTGTCCCTCGCGAAGCTGATGCAAGCCGAGCAGCGCGGGGCAAAGTACAACATGCGTCAGACGCAGGTGCGTTATCTCGCCGAGTCGGGGATTGATGCCCTGCGCGTGCTGTTGATGTACAACGAGGAAGACCTGCTCGACTTGGGAGGACTGTACGATAATCCCGACGAATTGTGTGGCGTATTGGTGGCCGACAATTTTCGGGACGTGCGCGAAGTTGGGCGATTCAGCGTGATTTCGCCCTGGCTGGACGAATACGGGATGCCAACGGACGTGCGTTACGGACTGGCCGACGAATCGGCGAAAATCGACCTGCGAATGATTTGGGCTTACGAACTCGAGAAACCGGGCGTTGGCCGTGAGATACTGATGAACCTGCCCGGCATGGACGAGTACATCGCCGACGCGATCCTCGACTGGCTCGACGAGGACGACGAAACCCGCGATTACGGGGCCGAGTCCGAATATTACGAAGGGTTGGACGTGCCTTACCGTCTGCGAAACGCGATGATCGAATCGCTGGACGAACTGTTGCTCGTCGATGGTGTGACGCCGGCGTTGCTGTATGGAGCCGACTGGAACCGTAACGGGCTGGTCGATCTCGGCGAACCGGACCCGCTCGACTTCCAACTGGAAACCGATTATGACAATTCGGAAGGCTTGCTCGACTGCGGCTGGGCCGCCTTGCTGACGATCAGCAGTGCCGAACGCGCCAGGAGCAGCGACGATTCCGATAAAGTCAACGTCAACAGTGACGATCTTGAAGAATTGCAACAGCAATTGACATCGAAACTCAACAACGAAGATTGGGTCAACTACATCATCGCCTATCGTTTGTTCGGCGAAACGAACCTGACCACCTCGGACGAATCCGAAGCCGGGAGTAACGGCTCGTCAACGACAGGCAACAGCCCGACGGGCAATTCACCGGGTGATGCAACCGGCGATTCCTCCAGTGAATCACCGGGTAATCAAACTGGTGGTGACCAATCCGGTGACGACCAGGCTGACGATGGCGAGCAATCATCGGATGAAAGCAATCGCTCGTTTGACTTGTCGCAGGAACCGAAAGCGAAAATCTTCAGTGTCCTCGACCTGGTCGGCGGTTCGTTGCAAGTGCAATATGAAGGTGAATCATCAACGGAAACACTGGAATCCCCGTTTACCGAAGCGTCGCTGGCATCGGACATGCCGACATTGCTCGACGCGATTCGCATCAACGACGGCACATTTTCGCGTGTCAATCTCAACGAAGCCCCGCGCGGCGTACTGTTGGCCATTCCCGGCATGACGGATGAGATGCTTGACGCCATACTCGCCAACCGTATTCCCGACCCGGTTGAACAGGCCGAAGAGGAAATCGACGAAATGCAATACGAACTCTGGCCGTTGCTGCTTGAGTACGTTGACCTTGATACGATGAAACAAATCGCGCCCTACGTCACCTCCAAGGGATCGATCTGCTCGGCGCAAATCGTCGGGCGGTTTGACGCGAAAAGTCCGGCGTCACGACTGCACGTCTGGCTCGACACATCGGAAAAACCGGCGAAAATTCTCCGAGTGCAAGACCTGAGCCACCTCGGACCGGGTTACACCCCGGAAATGCTCGGCGTCAATCAGGACACCCGCTCGACCTTCTCGACAGGCAACGCGGTCAGTTACGCGGGAAGGTGAAAAGAATATGAACCTGGAGTACCCGGCGGCGGGTTTGACCGTTGCCCTGGCGTTAAGCCGTTCATATACACCCCCGGTTGCCGTTCACATACTATTCTTACTATTCTCCTCAAGTTCGACAGTTTCGTGTCTCGAAAAAACAATTCCACGCAATTTGCGAAACAATCAATTTTGAAGTAACTGGATGTGGAAATTCGTAAATAGCACGTTTTTTTGCCACTATTTTGCCACAACGCCACACTTCAAAGATTTCCACAAAAAATTATCGTTTTTTTTTCAAAATCACCAATCGGCGGCTTGCATTCTTTATTGAGGTTGCTTACAATAACATCTGTTAATCGTAATGTGCGATTAGCTTAATATGTTGACCAAGCAAGAGAAATTGGGAGAAATTCAATGAAAAAGTTTCAAAATGTTAAGATGGGGGGGGGGCAACTTAAGGGCTTTCACTCTCGTTGAACTTCTTGTGGTGATTGCAATCATTGGTATTTTGATTGCGCTTCTTTTACCCGCCGTTCAGGCAGCTCGTGAAGCGGCAAGGCGAATGACTTGCACCAATAACTTGAAAAATATCGCGTTGAGTTTCCATAACTATCACGACGCGACAAAAGGACTTCCACCGGGAGGAATCATTTCCGCCAACAGAGGGTGGTATTGGTACACTCCATCCTGGACAATGAGAGTGCTTCCCTACATTGAGCAGACGGCTCTTTATGATGGTCTTGCCCAAGGATCGTACAGCGGTGATCCCAATATTGTGGGCTGGGTTCGCAACGTTTGTGATATCAGAATTGCCGGTACGGATACCTGGCCCGGACGGGATTACATGAGAACGCAACTCAGTGTGTACTCGTGTCCTTCCTTCGGTGTCCATGAACTGGTCCCTTCCATTGCAACTCAACCGGAATGGTCCCGTTACCGGCATAATTATGCCGTAAATTTTGGTCCCAGGGATTACAATTTCAGAGATGCTTACACTGGATACCCTTTCGTCGATTTTGAGTGGCCGGAAGGAAGTTCGCCCCCGGATTTTGTTTATCGCTGTAGTGGTGTTCCTTTCGGGCTGGATACTTTCACGACCTTTGCAACAATCGAAGACGGACTCAGTAATACGCTATTTGCATCCGAACTGACACCTTCGAAAAGCGACCCCAATGGAACACGTTACGGTGACTCAATGCTTTCGGTTTCTGCGGGATATACTGCATACTATACACCGAATTCCCTCGGACCGGATGTTGTGAAAGATTGCACATCGTCTGCAACGGTTGGTAAAGGCGGCCTCGCAACGTGTATCGCAGCCCAGGGTCGCGCACCAGGAAACGAGCTGGGGCAGAGGATCACAGCCCGGAGTTTTCATACCGGTGGAGTTAATGCCGCTGTGGGGGATGGTGCTGTGACATTTATCAGCGATACAGTCGCATTGCACACATGGCGCTGCATTGCCACAGGCTCAGGCGGCGAATCGGTTGCATTGCCGTAATAATGTGCCCCCACAACAAGAGTTATTCGTGTGATTGGCAGGCCGGGAATGCACAAGGCAGGGAGCGACCGGATCATTCTCGATTGATCGGTCACTCATCACGTTCCCGGCTCTCATGGGAAAACCACCAATTAAGCTTTGGCGGGGCGGTATGTGTCTTTCTTTCGTATGGAAAAAATCAAAATTTCGTATTCCATTTGCATAGGAGGTTTCAGTGAAAAATCTTGTATCGATGAATCGTCAATTCACACATGTGCGAGCATTTGTGTTTCTCGTGATTTCAATCGGGCTTTTCTGTTTGGTGTTCACGGGATGTCAACATGACAACCTTCATTCCAT
>WRMR01000050.1 GCA_009776995.1 Planctomycetaceae bacterium
TCTCTTTTTTTTTCTCTTACATTTTTCTTTCACCCCTTCCCCCCCCCCCCCCACTTTGCACTCGCTTCGCCTTTTTTTTCGCAGGCATATTTTACCCTTTTATAAAGGATGTGATTTCGGTTACTGCATTCCGCACTCTGCTCTCTGCGTATTTGTGCACTACGACCAGATTGTCTATTTTATTTATAATATTTGGCCGGAATTTTAGAACAATCTGTCTCATTTTGCCGAATCTGTCAGCTATAATGCACAAAGACGCGAATTTCGGCGAATTCTTGTACCTCGCAGAGGTATTCGAGAACCTTTTTAATGTATTCGAATACGTCAATTGAGGTATTCGAGAACCATTTTTATGTATTCGAATACGTCAATCGAGGTATTCGAGTACCATTTTTGGGTATTCGAATACGTCAATCGAGGTATTCGAGTACCCGGCGGGGGTATTTCGAGTACTTACCCGGTTATCGCTTTTTGTACTCAAAACAGAAATTCTGGTACTCAAAACAACAACTCTGGTACGAATTCTGTCTTTTTTCACCACGAAGGTCACGAAGGAACACGAAGATTTTTCTTCTGCCACGGATTATCACGGGTGAAAGACGGGTTTTGAACAGAAATCTGTGAAAATATTACTCACTTATTGACATTCCTTTTTCCACCCGGTAAACTGATAAGAACAATTAACGTCCGAGTTGTTTCGGACAACAAAATCGAGTACGACAACAAATCACAAGAATCGCGTTAGCGACTGACAATTTTCTGCATGACCACCGGTTACCCGGGTGGAAAATTGGCAAGTAAGACGATGGAGTTGCGTTGCTCCCAATCTGGGAGCGTCGCGTATCGTCTTACGGACATGTCGGCATCGTTCCCAATAAAACAGGCGATGCACCTCTTTGGTCGGAGGGATAACTCCGTTTCTTGTGAGCGTGCCGCTCCTTTTCTCTTGAGTGGCCTCTTGTTGTTGTTCTTGGCAAAATGTTTTTACTTTTTTAAAAAGGAGAATAGGTTATGGCTGAATTTGGCACAGGTATATATCAGACAGGAGGTCCTGAATTTGGTACAGGTGTGTATATGACTGGTCCTGGGCAAGGTATGGGTGTATATATGACTGGTCCTGGGCAAGGTATGGGTGTATATTTTTCTTCTGGAGGCGGTAGAGGCGTATATTTAACAGGCTGTTTTCCAAAATCCGAACTCATACAAACGAGTTCGGATGCGCGTGTTCCTATCGGCTCACTCAATGTGGGTGACAAGATTAGCTCTTGGGATGTGGAACGGCAAAGAAAGCAATACACCGCTGTGACCGAAATTCACGAATATACGGTCATGGACTTGATTTGTTTCAACAACACGATGCGGGTCACGTCTTCTCATGCTCTTTTGGTCATGGAGAGTGGGGAAAATGGTTTGTTCACGCCTAAATGGAAGGTTGCTTATGATGTCAACGTCGGCGATTGTGTCGTTGGGGCCGGCGGTAAACTCGTTACCATCAAGTCAAAGAGCAAACGTTGGTTTGACGCCGGTATAAAGGTATTGAATCTTTCGACAGATTGCGGAACTCCTTTCTTTGCTGGAAACTTTGCCGTAAGAGCAGAAAACGCACACGACAATTTAGAATGGGCTGATACACCCATAACCCAAAAGCTACTTGTCGCTGACACAGAATGGACAGATGCAACGCGATCCAAAGAGTTGCTTGCTGCATGACCAACTACGCCATCCGGGGACTCTCGTGCCAACAGCGCAATAACCGGGTCAACGGACGCGCTCACCGGAAATTTCCATGGGCGATGGTATCATGATTTCGCAAATCCTTAATCGGGTTCACACGAGATAAAATCCCAGTCGAATGATTGATCGGAATGGATGGTCAACAACCGGAATCCCGGCGGGTGACCGTCAAAATTCCGGCTGGTGGTTTCGCCGTTGAGCAAGGTGATCCGTTGATAGCTGCGCCGGGCGGTTTTGTGTGTATGTCCGGCCAGCCAGAGAAAAACGCCGTGTTCGTCACAAAGCCGGAGTATCTCCTCCCGCTTTGCTTGCGGCAGATTAAAATACTCGTCGGCTTCGTCCACGGTCGCGACAAACGGCGGCACGTGGGTCAACATGATGACCGGTTGTTTTTTCGTTTTTGCTTTTTGCAGGGCGTCACGCAACAAACGTTCATGCCGAACGATTTCTTCCCCGGGTGCTTCCCGCCACAGTTGCGAATTGGCGGAAACAAGACAGCGTCCCTTGCATTCGATCACTCTGAAATCCTCGCCGTATCGTGAACGATAACGTTGTAACCCGTCAGCGGTGACAGGATCGGGAAGGTCATGATTGCCCGGCGTCGGCACCACCGGCATCTTGAGCAGGGCCATGGCTTCCTGAAATGCGGCAGCCGCTTCGTCGTTGTTGACGTCATTCACCATGTCGCCTGCAACAACCACCATATCCGGCATCAACTCGTTGACTCGCAGAACGGCTTTTTTCAGTCGTGCAAGGTCATCCTCGTATCCGTTTCCGTTGACTCCGAACCCCAACTGGGGATCGCACAAATGAGCTATCTGAAAGACAGGCAATTCTTCCTGTGCATTCAATACGCTCTCGGAAAGCACCCCCAGCATCAGGGTGATGACAAGTAAGACGGACTTTGATGGACAGAATAAGTGTTTCATCTGTTTTTTCCCCGAATGAGAAGTAGGAATAGGAATATGTCATCGACAGGGATTACACCCGAACACGAAAACGTGCAAGCTTCAGGTCAATCAAGCCGCTCATGACCCAATCCTCACTGTAGGGACACGCCCAATACGTCAGCAGACACACGCCGTCACGAGTCCACGTCATGCCGGGATTGGAAAACGCGACTTTGGGATCGGTCTCGATATCCCAAAAGTCCGTGAAGGTGACGCCGCCATCTGATGAAATCGCCGCCGTCAGCGGCGAGCGTTTGCCGTAATGACTGCGCCAGAACATGTTATATTCTGAATGGTTCCAGATGACCATCATCTTGTCGCTACCGGGAATAGTGGTCACATAGGGGCAGGATTCAGGAGCCGAAAGCCCTGTCGTCTGCGGCAGACTCCAATTTTCGCCCTGATCGTCCGAATAGGATTTGAACACGGAGCCGAGTTGGTTGCGCAAGACCATGATCAGCCGCCCGTCTTTGAGTTCCGCAACAAACGGTTCCATCGTGCCGCGCATGGGCAGAGAGATGTTTTTATCGCTAAACGTCCATGTCTTGCAGTCGTCATCGGAATAAAACACGCGGACATGGCATTTCTCGGTTGGACTCCACAATTCCCCGGCAGTGTGTTGGATAGGAAGGATCACCCGTCCCGAGGAAAGACGCATCATGCAGGAATTGGAAAAGCCGAACCGTTCCCGCTGCCAGGCAGGTTCGGGCGGGCAAAAGGTTTTCCCCTCGTCTTGGGAACGGATCGTGTATGCGGTGGCGAGTTGGGGCTTGCCGGATTCCAACTGGTTATACTCCATATAAAGCAACAGAATTTCACCGTTTTTCAACCGCAAAAAGTTCGGACTGTAAACGTTGACGCTATTTTCGTCCTGACAAACGGCCGCAACACGGAAATTGCCCCATGTCCGACCACCGTCCGGGGAATTCATCAACGCAATCGTACTTGGTGCCTGATCGCCGGAACCGTGTTGGCTCCCCTCGAACCGCTGCCAGGCCATGAGAAGTGATGAATCCGCAAGTTCAATGATCGACGCCTCGCTGTGACGCGGAAAATCCTTGTCCGCTTTGCAGACGGTGATGATCTCCTGATCATAGTACACCGACGTGTTATCAGTATTCCCGAAACCATGACTGGTTATTGAAAACCCGGGTAACACGCCTCCAACGCCCAACAGCGTCGATGTGATGCCGGCAGATTGCAGAAATTTTCGTCTTGATGTTTGCATGTGATCACCTTGTTCGAGATGGAATTTTTGTAACCGCTCGCGAGTGTTTTCACCACGAATGGGTTATCGTTTCCTGGTGAAAAAAATGAATGAAAAAGAAACACGAACGGCACATTGTCAGCGACCGTTCTTGTTCCACCGGGCGTGATATATGATTTTTTCGACAACCCGGGCAATGTCGTCGGTGTCCCACTCGTTGCCCTTCAACAAACGACTCCATGATCCAATACTTATCCATTGATTATACGCTTGTTTGCCGGAGAGTGGAAGTAGGAATTTGCGGCAAAAGTGTACAAAAACGTGTGTGTGAGACTCTCTGGAAACAGGTGTTTACGTAACATGCAATTTTTGCTATATTTACTGAAAACTTAAACCAAGGGTCAGGGCGCAAGTCCGTAGTACACCGCTTGGGTGCAAATTGTGATTTCACACGAAGTCACAGCGGTTCTTGCTTTCTCTGTGCCACAGTGACTTTGTGTGGGAAATACCTGGCCAAATCACAACCATTGAGCATACAATGTATGAAAGGAACACTCCATGTTTACTCGACTCCCATTGACGATCATCGTGATCCTGAGTGCTGTATTACCGGTTTTCTCTGCGGAGCAACAGGACATGTTGCTCTGGGAAAATGGTGTCCCGAACGCGCTGGGGACGGAAGACAAGGACAAACCGCGTGTGACCGTCTGGTTTCCGGACAAGGGCACAGCGATTGATGTAGCGGTGGTGGTCTGTCCGGGCGGCGGGTACGGTGCGCTGGCAATGGATCACGAAGGCAGGCAAATCGGCGAATGGTTCAATTCTTTCGGCGTGACGGCCGTGGTGCTTGACTATCGGCATCGCAACAAGGGTTACGGCCACCCGAACCCGTTGCTCGATGTGCAACGCGCGATTCGCACGGTGCGGTTCAACGCGGACAAGTGGGGCATCGACCCGCTCAAGATCGGCGTGATGGGCTTTTCCGCCGGGGGACATCTTGCATCAACCGCCGGAACGCATTTCGACGATCCGCCGGAATTTCCGAAGAATTATGACGCCGATGCAATTGATGCAGTGAGTTGCCGTCCGGATTTTATGATCCTGTGCTATCCGGTCATTCAGTTTGATTCGTCCGTGACGCATCGCGGCTCGCAGAATAATCTGATCGGCAGCGATGCGCCGAAAGAACTGGTGGAATATTATTCCAGCGAAAAGCAGGTGACCGAACGCACGCCGCCGACATTCATTTTCTTTACCGATGAAGACACCGGGGTGCCGTCGGAAAACGGTGTCGCGTTTTATCTGGCGTTGCGCAAGCACAAGATTCCCGCCGAAATGCACATTTTCCAGAAAGGGGCACATGGGCTTGGTTTGGCCCAGGGGCATTGCGGTACGGAAAGTTGGCCTGACCTTTGTATTGCGTGGCTTGTCAATAACGGGTTTGTGAAAATGCGTACCTCGCAATGATTCCACCGCGATTTTGTAAAATGACCCGATTTGAATGAAAAAATTTCGGCGGAAAATTTATCAACCGAGGGTTCGCGGAGTACCGCTCACCCCGGGTTACCTTGCTCCACCCTGTTGGGGCGATTTGGTTGCGGCTATGTCGCAATAGCCCTTTATGTGTGAAATCATCACCGCGTTTTTTCCTTCCGTCTCAAAAAAGGCATTCGTTGTGTGATTCCGCCGGATGCGGCGAATATCTGCGGATATCTCATTGTCCTCTCACTGTGATTTCATCTCAAGAAACCCATTCAAAAGGAGAACGCCACCATGAAAACCATCCTCCCATTCCTGCTCGCAGCCGTTGTTGTGGGCTTGTCCGCTCCAGGAACGTCCGCTGCCACGCTTGTCGAGAACGGCAAACCCGTCGCGACGATTGTGATCAGCGAAGAAGCACTCGCCGCGCCGCTCTACACGCCCTTGTCCCAGGTTGCCGTCGCAAGCATTCCCAAAGCTCGGAAAATCCGTCTGGCCGCCGAGGAATTGCAGCGCACCATTGAGAAAATGACCGGCGCGAAGCTGCCCATCGTTGGCGACAACGTGCCGGTGACAGGGAACGCCGTTCTCATCGGTGAAAGCAAAAAGACGGCACCTCTCAATTTGAACGTTCCCAGGGGAATGACGCCGGAACTCAAGGATGAGGGTTACCTGATTTGGGCCGGAGGTGACACGCTGGTCTTGGCCGGTAACGACGACGGTCCGTACAACGGGACGTTCTTCGCGGTTGCCGAGTTCCTGGAACGTCAGGGCGTCCGTTGGTTTATGCCGGGCGAGTTTGGCGAATACATCCCCAAGACCGCCACAATCAAAATCACAGACATCGAGTTCCGCGACAAACCCTCCTTCATCATGCGAGGCTGGACGGTCGGCCATCCTTCGCCGAGCATCCGGGAGGATGAGGGGCTCTGGCGGCTTCGCCACAAGCAAACCCTGAAGGCTTCGGAATTCTTTGCACTTCCAGGTGACGGACATCTGTCCAGCTACATACCCGGTATCAACAGTGAATACTCATTGGATAAAGAATTCACCGATGCCCATCCTGAATATTATGCCCGCAGATTGGACGGTAGCATCGACCTCCACATGGTCAACTTGAGCCACCCTGACGTGCCGAAACTGGTGGCGGAGAAAATCAAGGCCCGGATCAAAGTGGAACGCGAGAAGAATCCTCTGTTTAACTCGCTTGGGTTCGCGCCCTATGACGGCCGGCCCATGGACCTGGGCAGGGAAACCATGAGAAACCTCAACCAGGGCTTCAAGGACCTCCTCGGCCGCGAGGGGGTGAAGGATGAACTTTCCAGCACCGAAGAGTGGATACAGTTCGTGAACAAAGTGACCGAAGAGGTCGTCAAGGACTATCCGGGCTTTATCATCACCACCAACGGTTATTCCAACCGCAATCTGCCGCCCGAGGGTGTGTCCATCCATCCCAACATGGGAATCATGTTCGCGGCGATCTTTGCCGACCTGCTCCATGCCTTTGACGACCCCAAGAGTTACCAGCAGCAATTGCATGGCCAGATGCTCCAGCGTTGGGCCGAACTCAATCCCCGCGTGTTCATCTACAGTTACAACTTCCCCGGCCTCGCCTCCGTGCTGACGGCGCAACCGGAAACGCGCAAGCTGGCACGCAACATGCCGCTGATCGAAAAATGGGGGGTGATCGGGTTTTCGGACGAACAAATTCACTCGTGGATGGCCGGCGGCATCCCGACCTTTTACACCCGCGTCAAACTCCACTGGAATGTCAATACGGACGTGAAGGTACTTCTGGACGACTTCTTCGAGAAATGGTACGGCCCTGCCCGGGTGCCGTCGCAAGCCTTTTGGGACGCCCTGGAGGATGCCATGGAGAGTACGATCATGCTGGGTCACGAAGACCGTGTCATGCCCTACGTTTACTCGGATGAACTCATCGCGGTACTGGATAAAAATCAGGCCGAGGCGGAAAAACTTGCCACCGAAGAGCCTTATCAAATTCGCGTCCATCTGGATCGGCTGATTCTGGAGCATCTGAAAGGCTACATGGCCATGACCCATGCCGCCGATGAAGAGGGGGATTTTGCCAAGGCCGTTGAGTGGGCCGACTCCATGATGAAACAGCGCGCGGAAATTCACCAAATCAACAAAGCCTTCCACGCAACAGAGCAATACTCGAGCGGTGAATACTTCTGGAGTCTGGCCCAGCGCAAAGCGCACTACGGGAAAATCCGCGACATGTTCAACGGAACCACCGGCACCCTGATTGTCAAGGCGGAACGGAACGTTCCTTTCATCCTGGACCCAGCGGACAAGGGACGCATGGGACGGTGGTACATGCCGGGCTTTGACCGTTCGCAATGGCAGACGGTCGATACCTCCAGGCCGTTTTTCCTGCAAGTACCCGGAACGTACACGGAAGACGGCGTACCCTACACGGGTTACATGTGGTATGTCTTTGAAGTCGATGTGCCCCAAAGCGCGATTGGCAAACCGATCAGCCTCTATGCGCCTCTGGTGGCTGCAGAAGCGTGGACGTGGATCAACGGCGAGTATGTCGGGCACCGGCCTTATAACGAAGCCTACATCCGTAAAGATATGGAAATGGGCTTTGATGTGACCAGGCAGGTCAGGGAGGGCAAAAACGTCATCGGCGTACGGGTGAGTACCGGGTCGAACCACCTGGAAGCGGCGGAAGGTTTCCTGGGGTCGCTGTTCCTGTACTCGCCCAAACCGACGTCCTCCGCAACTGCCGGACTCTAGACCGGGTATTCCCGTGTTTGATCCGGTCAGTGCACAACATTTCCGGTTGCTGTGTCTTGCAAAACCTCGTTGCAGGACACGCTCTAAAACCTGTAATTGGGATTCTTCGTATCGAAGTCCATGTCGGTCAGTCCGACGTTAAGCTGAAGATCGCTGTAAATATAGGCTTCGAGTAACATCGGCTTGTCGTTAGGCGATTTCGGCCAGTCGTAGGATTCGTACTTGATCGGCAGTTGCAATTCGTCGTCGATGAATATTCGCGCGATGTAAAACGGAAACTTGCCGGGCGTTGGTTTCGGATGGATGACCTCAATGACGGTGCAGACGCGATTGCCGGATTTGGTGTTTTCGTAATACTGCACCTGGCACTCGTAGTTGTTGAGAATGTCGTTTTCACCGACCTCAATCAAGAGATCAACCAGGCGTGAGATGCCGACTTCGGTGATGGGGTACTTGTTGCCGTCCATGGCGAATTTGCTGTCGGGGGCAAGAGAGGTCGTTCCAATGATGGCGAGAATGCCGACGCCTTTAGCTTGGATTTTGTCGTTGTTCCGGCCTTTGACAAAGATGGCCTCCGTACCGGCTTTTTTTTCCGGTGCACGATATTTCAGGTAAACGCTGAACGGCTCGTTGCGGATTTTCATATCAAACATGCTGGGGTCATACATTTTGCCGTTGATGCTCTCCTGTTTGAGCAGCGTGAAGGTATAATCCCTGATCGCGCGAATGCGAGGCCGTTCTGCCTTGGCCCATTCGATGATCGGAACGAGCGGATGATTCGGATTCCTGGCCGAGGCACCCGTCAATGTCGGCTGGGCAGGCGGCGTGATGCTCGGTGCTGCGGCTGCGTAAGGCTGTTGCGGTGTTGCCGGCGCATAGTTTTGCCCTTGCGGTACCGCGTACTGTTGCTGAGACGCCTGTTGCTGAGCAGCGTAACCTTGCTGGGAAGGGACAGTGCCGGATTGCGGTTGCATCTGGATTTGCGGATTCGGCGTTGTCTGCTGTGTGACGTATTGGGCAAATGCCGGCACGCCCAAGAATATCGAAAACAAAGTCAGCGACGAAACCAGAGAAAAAGAAAGCCGTTTTTCTTGCTTTACGCCGAAATATCGTTTACAATGCAGGATAAATTGGGAAGTCATCAATTTCACTCCATTTTTCGTTTGTGGGAGGTATTCAGTCCGTCGAATGGGATTGTTGTTGACAGGTTTCACGGCGATACAAATTGCCACTGTCTATATATCGACCACGGCGTTGCCGGTAATCGAAAGAAACAGGGATATTCTGTCAAACCCGCAAATTTTAACGTTTTTTCCAGATTCAGGGGAGATCAATTTCATGTTTATTTCCGATTTGCAAATCATGTCAATTGAGTCCGCTTCTTTTGGACAGAATACTTATATTGTTCATTTTGACAGTGCAAATGATTGCTTCATTGTTGATGCCGGTTTCGATACGGACAAAATCATCCGTTATCTCAAGAAAAACAACCTGAATCCCGTCGCCATCCTGGTCACACACGGACATTTGGATCACATTGCGGGAAATGGTGATATTAAGGAAGAATGGCCGGAATGCAAAATTTACGTCAGTAAGGAGGACAAGGAAAAATTGGTTGATCCCAAAGGAAATTTGTCTGCCACGTATGGCGTTCCGGTCGTTACCCCGGCCGCCGATCAAACGTTTGACGGCGGTGATGAAATCATGATGGCGAGCATTCCCGTCAGTGTGCTGCATTTGCCAGGTCACAGCCGGGGACACGTCATTTACCGCATCGCGGGCGAAGATGGAATCGTGATGTTTGTCGGCGATGTCATTTTTATGGACAGCATCGGGCGTTACGATTTTCCAGACGGCAATTACAGTGATTTGATCGACGGCATACGCGACGTCATTCTGACGCAACCGCTTGATACGGTTCTCTACCCCGGTCACGGCCCCAAGACCACCGTGGGACGTGAGTTGCGTTATAACCCGTTTCTACAGGGGGATATTTGTTAATCTGTATTTTGCTGTACGAAATAACAAAATAGTTCAATGCACAAAAATACTTTTTATGAAATCAACATGAAAATGATACACTTGATACAACAAACGATCCGGCCGGCTTTGATTTCCATCGTTTTCGGAGTGTCTTTATTGGCTGAACCATCAATTGCCGCAGAGTTCGATTATCCGAAACCACACAAGAGCGACCAGACGGACGATTATTTCGGCACACAGGTTGCCGATCCCTATCGCTGGATGGAGACAAATGGCACGCCTGAACTGGAGCAGTGGATCGCAGAGGAAAACACGCTTACGCAGGGTTATCTCGAAAACATTCCGTTCCGCGACGCTCTCCGCGAGCAGTTGACCGACACGATCAATTACCCCAAGCACTCGTTGCCGTGGTCGCGCGGGGGGCGGCTCTTCTACTCCAGGAATGACGGTCTGCAAAACCAGTCGGTGTTGTACGTTATCGACAACCCCGGCGATGAGCCGCGTGTCTTGATCGACCCGAACACGCTTTCGGAGGACGGCACGGTCAGTTTGCAACGTACTGCCGTTTCGCGTGACGGAAGGTATCTCGCGTATTCGATTGCCCGAAGCGGTTCCGATTGGAACGAGATCAACGTGCTTTCGGTCGCAACCGGTGAACCGTTGGCCGATCATCTCATGTGGGTCAAATTTTCCGGTATCGCGTGGCAGGGCGACGGGTTTTACTACAGCCGCTACGACGAACCGCCTGACGGGGAAATGCTGACGGCAAAAAACGAGTACCATAAAATTTTCTTTCACAAGTTGGGCAGTGACCAGGCGGACGACGTTTTGGTGCATGAAAACCGTGACTTCCCGTTGCGTAACATGGGTGCTTCGACTGACAAGGACGAACGTTTCCTCTTTGTCCATGAAAGCGAATCAACCTACGGCAACTCACTCATGTTTCGCGACCTGTCGCAACCGGATGCGAAGTTCGTAACCGTCGTGCCGACCTTCGATTCGGAACAGGATGTCGTTACGGTACTCGACGGCAGATTTTACGTATTGACCGACCGCAAAGCCTCGAACAAGCGGCTTGTGCTGGTCGATCCGCAAAATCCGCAGGAAGAACACTGGGTTGATGTCATTCCCGAATCCGATTCATTGCTCAAGAGTGTGCAGTGCATCGGCGGGCTGTTCGTTGTTACCTATCTGAAAGACGCGGCGGATGTCGCCTTTGTGTATGACCGAACCGGCAAACGGCTCCGCGAAATCGAACTGCCGACCATCGGCGTGACCAGCTTTTCCGGCGAAAAAGATCAGGCGGAGTATTTTCAGTCGTTCACCTCATTCACTTATCCGACGGTGATTTACCGTTGCAACATTGAAACCGGCGATCGCGTCAGGATGTTCCCGCCTGCCATTGCGGTTTCGCCGGACGACTTTGTCACCGAACGGGTGTGGTACACGAACAGCGATGGTCGCAAAGTGCCGATCTTTGTGACATACAAAAAGGGACTCCAAAAAGACGGCTCGAATCCGACATTGCTTTACGGTTACGGCGGTTTTAATATCAGTATGTCGCCGTCGTTTTCGGCATTACGGTTGCCGTTCCTGGAAAACGGCGGCATTTACGCGGTCGCCGTGCTGCGGGGCGGCGGCGAATACGGCGAAACCTGGCACAAGTCAGGCACAAAGCTGCAAAAGCAAAACGTATTCGATGACTTGATTGCCGCCGCCGAATTTCTGATTGCCGAAAAATACACATCGCCGCAGAAACTCGCGGTGCAAGGCGGATCGAACGGCGGTCTGCTTGTGGGTGCGGTTGTGACACAGCGTCCCGATTTGTTCAAGGCCGGAGTCGCGGCGGTCGGCGTCCTCGACATGCTTCGTTATCACAAATTCACCATCGGATGGGCCTGGGCAACCGACTACGGTACCAGCGAAGACGACGCGGAAATGTTCCAATACCTCATGTCGTACTCGCCGCTGCACAATGTCCGAACCGGCGTCAATTACCCAGCCTTGCTGGTGACGACTTCCGACCATGACGACCGTGTCGTACCGGCCCATTCGTTCAAATTCACCGCGACCATGCAGGAGAAAAGCACAAGCGACAACCCGGTTTACATACGCGTCGAAACCAAAGCGGGGCACGGTGCCGGCAAACCGATCAGCAAGGTCATCGACGAATCCACAGACGTTTGGGCATTCCTCATGCAACAACTTGGGATGACGCCGAGCCATGATCTGTGAACGTGAAAGGCCGCCTTTTCCGCATCCATGCGGGCTCGTCAGGATGTATCAATTTGTCATCTCGCTCGACGACGGTGTTGCAAACATTCGCTTCTGGGCAACTGACCTGACCAAAGAATACTCGCGACAGAACGCAGATGATCACACGTGATTGCTTGGTTTGAAGTCCTGCGAAAATATCATCGATCAAGTGTCGGACATTCCTTGTCCGGTGAGACAACATAATAGGAGCATTGAGCATGACCGGTTCCACCGCGTTGGAGCGTTTTCTTCGTTACGTCAGGATTGAGACAACATCCCGGCCCGATTGTGATGGGGTTCCGAGTACGGAATGCCAATTTGATCTGGCGAAGCTACTCGTTGAGGAACTCAAAGCACTTGGTCTGACAGACGCCGGGGTGGATGAACATTGCTACGTGATGGCGACTTTGCCCGCGAATTTTGAAAAAAACGACAAAAACAATGTCCCGATAATCGGCTGGATCGCCCATCTTGACACAAGCCCGGATGTCAGTGGAAAAAATGTCAACCCGCAGATCATCCAATACACTTCGGGACCGATTGTGCTGTCGAACGGCCTTGTCATTGAGGAAGACGACGCCTTGCAACAGTGTCATGGACATCAAATTGTGACGACAGATGGTACAACGCTGCTCGGAGCCGATGACAAAGCGGGAATTGCGGCCATTATGACGGCATTGGAGCGGCTGATTGCAGAAAAGTTGCCGCATGGTATGATTCGGGTTTGCTTCACTCCGGACGAAGAGGTCGGAAATGGCACAAAATTTTTGAATTTGGAGAAATTTGGCACTCATTTCGCTTTTACGTTGGACGGGGAGCTGCCCGGTGAATTGAATAAAGAAACGTTTACCGCCAAGGGGGCGACGCTTAAAGTTACGGGCAGAGAAATCCATCCCGGGACTGCCAAAGGGGTTATGATCAATGCTGTGCGTGTTGCGGCGGAATTTGTTGCCAAAACGCCGAAGACTCAAGCTCCCGAAACGACTGAGTGTTATGAGCCTTACATCCACCCGTACTCGTTCGAAGGACATGTGGGTGAGGCAACTGTTCGAATGTTGTTGCGGAGTTTCAACGACGAAGATATGCAAAAACTCGAAAATACGCTTGCGGAAATCGAAAATGATGTGCAAAATCAATTCCCCAACGCGAAAATCGAGCTGACAATTGTGGAACAATACCGCAATATGTACGAAAAATTAACCGACCACCCTGAAATGCTGGCGCAACTGGAGGAGGCCGCGCGACGTAGTGGTGTAACTCCTTATTGGAAGCCGATTCGCGGCGGAACAGATGGTTCAAGATTGACGGAAATGGGACTGCCAACGCCAAATATTTACACCGGCGGTCACAATTTTCATAGCCGCGCCGAATGGCTTTCCGTCAATGACCTTGAAAAAACAGTCGAAACACTGGTTCAACTGGCGCAACTCTATGTTGAATAGCCGGTTGTAAATTGTAGCAACAGAAATTAGTAACAACCAAAATTGAATTGAATGGAGGATTACAATGATGAAAAAACTTTCAATGACACTGATGATTTTTGCGGTATTGCCTTTGCTGCTTGTTGGGTGTAACCCGCCGCAAAACAGACACGCAAAACCCGCAGAGGACGGTACTTGCGATTGCGGACATGAACACGGTGCCGAAGGTCACGTTGATCAGGCATCTGAAATACCGAAATCTGATGCCACGGAGAATGCGGAACCTGCTACTGCGGAAGCTGAAACTACAGAACCAGTTGTGACAGATTCCGATGCGGCAACGACACCCGATCAACCGGCCCCAGAAACAATGGAACAATCCGAAAACGAGGAAATCTCTGTCACTGGAACATCTTCTGATGAATAGTATTACTCAAACACCAGGCAGAAAAAAGTTAATAATGACATAACATTATTAGTAGCAACGTGTTATGTGTGAACACAAGCGGGAAATTTTTGAAAAACAGGAGAATCGAAGTTTATGGGTGGGGTGTTTTGCCGTGTTCCTAAATGAATATGACGAAACACCCTTCGTAACCGTGAAATCCACCCAATATTACCTCGAACACATCCCTCTGAGCCTTTATTTGCGACATTTCCGATTTTAACGGTTGTGGTTTGATTAATATTAATATAGTCAACATAAATAATATAACCTGTTTGTTTGCCAAACCAGCAGATTTATTTATTTTTCTTAAGCCATACAACTCTTTCACTTTTCACAATCTTTATATATAATGAGGCTTGTGATTGTGAATCGTATTTGGGAATGGAGTGTTCTTCTTATTCCCGAAACCTTTGTTTTTTCCCACAAAAGATTTTTGGAGTCAAAGATGAACAGACGTCATTTTTTGCAAACCGGTGTGGGTGTTGCGGCACTCGGAATGTCCCTGCAAGGTATGAGCCGGATCGTTCGCGCCGCCGATGACGCGAAAAAAATTCCGATCGGCATCCAGGTTTACAGCGTGCGGAATGAAGCGGCCAAAGATGTGGCGGCTACGCTTAAGGCCATTGCCGATATCGGTTATCCGGGCGTGGAGTTTGCCGGTTATTATGGCCAAAAAGCAGAAGACTTGCGCAAAATCATGGACGACAACGGCCTTGTCTGCTGTGGAACCCACACAGGTCTCAACACGCTACTGGGCGATGAGTTCAAGAAAACCGTG
>WRMR01000051.1 GCA_009776995.1 Planctomycetaceae bacterium
CCGTCCCAGGGGTTCTATGGAAGTTTATGATCCCCGCTCAAGGATGAGTGAATCGGAACAGCAAGATTCTATGGTTCAGGATACCACACCGAATCAACTATCCGTGCAGCCACCCACAGAACACCCAAATCCCACACCGCCGCGATCGGCCACACCGATGCCCGGTCCCATGAATATTTCAACCACGCTCGGCAATTCGAGGAGGGGTACGGCGTTTTCTGAAGCGACGCCGGAAAATTTCGTCCTGGTCGGCTTTGCAGTCACCCTCAAAACCTGGGGAAACAATAATCCCGACAGCGGCGGTTGCATCGAGTCGATTCAGCCGCTTTACCGTTCCACCACCGGAACGGGTACGAAACGCGGAACCGTTCACGGCAACACAACCGGCACTGCCAAACAGGTTGCTGCCCCGGCAGGTTACGCCGTTGGTGCGATTAACGGTCGCGCCGTTGCTGTGGTGGATGGATTTGAGCTTGTTTGCATGAAAATCAAGCCCGATGGTTCACTTGACACGAACGATACCAAAACCTCGCCCTGGATCGGCAACAACGACCCTGGCGGCATAAGACCTGTCATCGACGGACAAGGTAAAGCCATCGCCGAAATCAAGGGTTTTACCGCAGATTTCGTTTCGTCGCTGGAATTTGTGTTTGATTAGTGGCTAGTGCTTTGTCAATATTAAAAATTGGGAAGGCACTCAAGCCATTCGGCGGCGGTCACGGCGTGACCACCCTACCATGTAACGCAAAACCCCTATTCCCCCCTAACCCCTGTTCCATAATGCTTTACGATTTTATCGACAACCGGCTCAGTCCGACGCTGGTGCGGGACATCCGCCAACTGGTGCGCAACCGGTTTATCGCCGTGATGCTCAACCTGTACGTTCTCATCATGACGCTCGGTACGCTGATGACGATCACCATGCAAAGTGCCCGGACGCAACTCGAAGGCACCGGCAACGGGCTTTACGCCTTTGATCTCATCTTTTTTTTCATCTTCACGTTCATCGTGGTCAACCTTTACACGGCGGTCATCATGTCGCAGGAGCGGATCACCAACGACCTGATGTTCACCACGACGATCCCGCCGTCCGGGTTCGTGTTCGGCAAGCTGTCCAGTGCCCTCGTGCTGACCGGCATGTTGTTCTGCGTGACGCTCCCGTTCATCACCATTGCCTACATGCTGCGCGGCATCGACCTGTCAACGATTCTGCAAACCTGCGTCCTGGTTTGGCTGATGTTGCTGATTTCACTGTCGATGACCATCCTGGTTTTCAGCCGCGTCAAGACCTACGTGCAGATGATCGGTCTGTTGATTTTTTACGCGATTCTGTGCTATATGGGCGTCGGCGGTTTTATTTTCATTCTTGTAGAAAATATGGGATGGGGTGGAGGAAGGCTTTTTGGTGGAAGTTCCGATTGGTGGCAACTCTTGCTTCTCGGCGTGTTGGTGATCCTGACCACTTTCGTTATCCTTTCCGGAGCGATCAGCCGCGTTGCCGCAACCAACACGAACCGCATCATGCCGTTCCGCGTCACTTATACGGTTTTCATGCTCCTGACGCTGGGAGCCTCGTTTCTTATCTCCATGTACTTCGGATATGGCGGTTCCACTCTGCTTGACACGCTACCGGTGTTCATGGTTTTCGTTCACTACTTTTTCTTTTTGTTCCTCATCGTGGTTTCAACGTGCGGACGCGATACCTGGGGGATGCGTATCAAGCGCACCATCCCCAAGAACCTGATTTTGCGATGTCTTCTCTTCCCGTTTTATTCCGGCGCGATCAACGGCATTGCCTGGTTGATTGGTATTGCGTGTGTCCTTGTCGGCAGTTTGTTTGGAGCCGCCGCCACGGTCAAGAGTGGAGCGATCACTGATCCGGACAGAGTTCGCGAAGTCATCTTGTACGGCTCCACCGGGGCGATCATGACTTACGCCTTTTGCACGCTGGCCATGATGGTTCGCATCAAATTATTGAAGCGGCATCTCGGTGCGGAAAACACCTGGCTGCTGGCACTCGCGTTTTTCGGCGGATTTTACGCGACCTATTTCACGATCCGCATCCTGCTCACCGATGACCGCGTCCATTATGGTTTTTACCTCGAAGCGGACACCATCGAACGCACACTGCTCATCGCCGGTCTCTGGGCAACGCTCGCAACGATCCTGTTCGTCCCCTGGGCCATTCGCCAATTGCCGAAATTTGCGCCGGAACAACCACAAAGGGAAAAACAGTTACCGGATACGAAAGAATCCGGTTGATTTTGGATCCATCACAATGTTGTATGATTTTCAAAACATGAAACCAGAGACGCGATGGTAACAGAGCGGTTGTTACTGTCGGCGTCGGCGGTTGCCACCTTCGCTACCGATCCCCCAGTCGGCAAGGTTGATCCTGCCGGGAACAGCACAGGGATAAATGCCATCGGGTCCGGGTTTTGGGCCGGGATCGGCATCCCAGGTCAATTCCTTCGGGAACAGGTCGAGTGTCGAGTTCATCACCTGGTCCCATGAAATTTCGAGTCCCGAATAGGTGACCATGCGCCCGAGAATCGCCGTTTGCGTCGCAATGGCTCCCTGGACTCCCGTGTTGAGTTTTTTACCGTTGATGATCGCGTCAAACATGACGTCCATTTCAATCTGGTGGCCGTCGTGGTTGCGTTCCCAAACCTGCGGGTCCTTGCCGTTGATTTTGAGGACGGAACGCCCGTGCCCGTCAATGTCGAGCGTCCCGTTGGTACAAACGGCGTGTTCGGTGAACGCGTCCCAGCAATTCGGAATCTGGCGGCAGTAGCTGAAGCCGCGCACCTCGTCATCATAAATGTATTCGACCGTGTGGTGGTCGAAAATCTCGCCGTGATCCTTGCTGATGCGCATCTGCCGGCCGCCCATGCCGTTGGCCCGAATCGGGTGGCGGTCGCCGGCCATCCAGTTCATCACGTCAAGGTCATGAACGTGCTGTTCAACATTATGGTCGCCGCTGAGCCAGGTGAAATAATACCAGTTGTTGAGCTGGTGGTACATTTCGGTTTCGCCCGCATTGCGGCGGCGCGTCCAGACTCCGGATGTGTTGAAGTACCCCCGCGTGTAACGCAATTCGCCGAGTGCGCCGTCGAGCAGCATTTTGATCGGTTCAATGTGTTTGTCTTCATAGCGCAGGTGGTGTCCGACGACGAGAACCTTGTCCTTTTGCCCGACGATTTCGGCGGCTTCCATCGCGATACGCACCCCCACCGGATCAACGGCCACGGGTTTTTCCGCAAAAATGTGCTTACCGGCCTGCGCAGCGGCGAGCAGGTTACGCGGACGGATCCCCGGCGGTTCGCAAAGCAACACGACATCGACATCGGCACCTTCGATCAGTTCCCTGCCGGCGTTGATGCCGGAGAACACTTGCTCCTGGGGAATGTCGCATTGTTCCGGATTTTGGGTCATGAAAAGTTGCCGGGTTGCTTCGACGGCGTGTTCAAAGGCATCAGCCACGGCGGTGAGCTTGAGATTCTTCGTCGCCGTATTGCTCAGGGCGTTCACCACCGCCCCGCGTCCGCGACCGCCGCAACCGACCAGGCCGATTTTGAGGACGTCACTGCCTGCGGCATGAACTTGAACTTTTTGCGCCGCAGCCAAACCTGCAAGAGTTGCACCAACCACCGCCGCCGATTTGTTTTTGTTTCCCATGTTTGTTTCTCCATATCAATGAATAACGTTGTTCTTTGCCCATGACCCTGGCGGATCAAAACACAATTTAATTTCCAATATACAGGTTTTTGCGAAAAAAACCAGTATTTTCAATATTTTTCCAAGGAGGCTCGCAATCATCACGTGAACATTTCCATCAGAGCCGCGAGAGTTATCGAGCGGAACGACCGCTCCGTGACCGTCGCGGCTCTGATGAATCGAACAACTGATTTTTGCGCGAGTTCCAACTGTTCGCAAAATGGTGGGTTAAGGTTCGGTTTCGTTTGATTCAAGCCGGTTGATTTGTTCCCGCAGGAGGTTGATCATGTTTCGGCAACGCTCACGGGTGATTGCCGACGCATTTGGGTAAGTGTTGCCTGTCGCTTCGAGTTCGCGCAGCAATTTCACGTATCGGTCAAGCACCTCCGCGTTCGGTAATTCGCGATGATCGTTGATCGCGGTGATTTGCAATTGGACCTCTTGGATTTTGGCATTCAGGTTTTCATCCTGTCCCGCGACATAATCCCGCGACTTTTGAAGGAACCTGCCGCGAAGCGTTTCCAGCGTGCGGCGGTCATCTTCCGTTTCCGTCAGCCGCTCGACATCCTTCAATTGTCCCTCCAGGCGTGCATACATTGCCGGCGAGTTGATGCCGTCTCCGTCCAGCAAGTCGGAAAACTGCCGGCATTTGGCGTCCAATCGTTCGATGCGCCGGTCATCCGACGCCACAATTTCGCGCAACGATGCGAGCAAAGCCGCAACCTGTTCGCTGTTCGAAGCGGCAAGATCGGTTTCCCTTCCGGCGAGATAACCGCGAATCGCCGGAGGAGACGCTTCCTCTTTCAAGCGTTCGAGTGTCGCGATGATCTCCCGGGTTTTGCGGAATTGACTGTAGGAATACACGAACAGCGAAACCAGCCCTATCACGGCAAGGCAGGTCACGATCACAACCAATGTCACGAGCCGCGTCCTCCTCCGCCGCTGCAATTCCCACATAGTGATCTCGTTTGCAACGGCCCGGGCGAGTTCCTCCGGCACGGTTGCTTCCGCATCCCGTGCGGCGATGTCCAAGTGGTACGCCATCCTCCGCAATTCGGCCGGCATTGTGTCCGACTTGAGTGCCTTGATCACCGCATCGTGCGCCGCGCGATAAGCAAGCCGGTTTTTCTTCCGGCGATTTTCCTCCTGCAACCATTCGACCGCCCCACGGGTAGCCTGCACAACGTCATCGGGAACGGGAAATTTGTACTGCGATTGCAGCCGTTGCAACTTTTCATAGATCACGAGCGACTTCCCGTGATCGAATTCAAGGTGTGCCTGCACGAGTTGCCCGCCGCACCTCCGCATTTCCTCTGTCACCAGTTGCAGACGGTTCGATCGCAGCACCAGCTCGACCTGTTCGAGCAAATGGGAGGGCGGCGGAACGATCCAATGCTGCGTCAATTCGTCCCGTAGCGTATGGAGTGTCGTGAGATGATTTGTCTGGATCGCGTCCCGGATTTCGGAGTCCAATTCCTCGAGCCGCACCCGTTCAAGCGATTCCTGATCGCGTTGCCATGCGATATTTTGCGGTTCCACACGGGCGATCTCCCGTAACAGGGTGAGCCGTTCCGACAGCGACGCACGCGCCAGCACGGCCAGGCGGAATCGTTTCAGGTGCGGCTCAAGCACATTTTGCGCGCGATATGCGTCGTTCAATTCACGGGCGTATTCCACCGGCAACGGCGGCGGGACGGCCAACGCCAACGTTGAAACCGCTTCCACCCATTCGTCGCGTTCCGGAAAATCCAGAATTGTGTAAACGTCCAGCAGATTCGGCTCCATTTCGGCCAAACGGACCGCCTCGGTAATGTTTCCCTGACGCAGTGCAAAACTACACGAACGCAAACGCCCATTCAATTCCTCACATGCCCCGGCGTACTGTTCCGCGAGTTGGTGCAAAGTCCCCGGTGCCGACGTTTCGGAAAACGTCAGGACGTTGCGTATCCCATCAACAATAGCCTGGTAATCAATCATAATCGTGTCTTGCGGAACAGGTGCTTGAGACTCGCGCAGAAATCAGTTGTTCGATCATTCAAAACCGCGATGGTCACGGAGCGGTCATTCCACTCGATAACTCTCACGGCTCTGATGGAAATGTTCACGTGATGATTGCGTGGCTCCTTACGTCTTCTTGCCGGAAAGTTTCCAGCAAGACATGGTGGGTGTGGGTGGAGTGATATCGCCATAGTTTTTGTCAAATCGGGAAACTGTTAAAGCGGATTTTTCACAGGTTGAGGTGTGCAATTTGTGTTTCCTTTGGCAATTCAAGTTCTATTTTCTTTGAGTGTGTCCTTCGGTGTTGATGAATGATACAGTTGCTGTGAATTGCATCAGGTGCAAAATCATACAAGCATCGGAAGTGTTATTTTATTCTGGAATGAGAAAAATAATTTTATTGCTTCTAAGTTGTTTGGTTGACATGCGATACGAAGAAATAAAAAAACAACTGACAATTGGCATGGCGATTGCTAGTGAAGTATCAACACTGGCCCGTGGAGGGGTTCAGCGCATTGTGTGGTGAGAGGACAATTTGCCCTTGCCTTTGACCAAGCTGCCCGGCAGCTCGCTGCAACCCCGTTTTTGTCCGACGGGCCGGTGTGATCGTCGTTGTATCGATGATGGCATCTCATGCTGACTGCAAATCTTAATCATACGAATAAGGAATCACTTCCAATCAAACGATTTCCAGAGGGTTTCACTCAATCGGTCGGCATCGGACGCGGCAGTGTTGGTGAGCAGAACGATGGCTCGTCGCGACTTTGGGTTGGCGATGATGTCACTGTGATAACCGCCGGTTTGTCCGTTATGTGTCAAGTCGCCGGAGGGATTAAAGTGCCAGCCGAGTCCCATACGACGGTTGGATGCGGTATCTTCGTAGTGCAATGAACCTGCGGCTTTCATGCCGGCGACGAGCGGGTGATCCGGGTTTGCCGCCAATCCGGGAAACGCTTCAAGCACACCTGCTGCGGCTTGGGCAAAGGCAAGCATGTCGCGCATCGACGACCGCAAACCACCGCCTGCCGCAAAGCCTGGCAAGTCCCAGTTGTTCGCGGGTTGATGTTTTTCGTCGTAAGGCGGGGCCAGTTTTTCCCGCATCGATTCTGTCAATTCCACCGCCGTGTTCGCCATGCCCAGCGGTTGGCAAATGCGCTCCTGCACAAGCTGTTCGTAAGTTTTGCCCGTCTTTTGTTCCATCGCGTAACCCAGCACGGAGGCACCGAGGTTGCTGTATTCGTAACGCGAATCCGGTTTGACGGTCAATTGATACGTGTCAAGAAACCGCTCGATTTTTTCGCTTGTGTAAAACTTGTAGGGGTTATCCGGTTCCGGAGCGGCAACTTGCCAAAAATCGGTCGGCAATCGCGGAAGTCCCGAACTGTGCGTTGACAGTTGCCGGAGCGTGACGGTTTCGCCATCGTAGCGGGGAACACTGATTCCCTGCGGCACGAATTGATCCAATGGTTCATCAAGCGAGATTTCATTACGGGCGACCATTTCGCCCAATAAAACACCGGTGAACGTCTTGGACAGCGACGCGATTTCGTAAACCGTGTCGATGTCCGGGGAGGCCTCACTGTCCAGGGAAACGCGTCCGTATCCTTTCGCATAACGTTTGTTGCCATCGACGATCCCGATGACTCCGCCGACAACCGGTTTGCCTTCGCCGAAATATTCTGCCGCGAGTTCGTCAACCCGTGCCGGCATTTCCGGAGTTTGCGCAAAGGCGGCGGAGGTCAACAGCAGGAGACAAACAGTGATTACATAACGTTTCATGATTTTCGTCATCTTTATAAACAGCAGCCGGGAACGCAGTGAGTGAAACGAACGAAGTGACCGGAGAAGGTGGCTGTCATTCCAATCCGGTCACTCCGCTGCTCTTCGTTCCCGGCTATTGTTGTGGCTAAATACACTTTTTGAGAATCCTGATTACGCGGTCTTTCGTGTAATCGGGCAGTCCCCAGTGGACGTTGCACATCTCAACGTTTTCGGCCACTTGCACAAGTCCGGCGTCATCAACATTGATGCCGGCGAGTCTCGTCGGCGATTTGATTCGGCGGAACCAAGCCCGTAGTGATGAGATAGTCTCTTCCACCGCGCGTTGTGTATCGCGCCATGTAAAACCGATCACTTCCTTGCCGAATTGCTCCAGTTTCCGGGCGTTAGCCTCGCTTTGTTCGGCGTACCACGGCAGCCAGCCGGACAGCGAGATTGAAAGCGACGCACCGTGTGGGGTATCAAACAGGGCACTCATGCTATGTCCGATCAGATGATTGGGCGTTGACCACGGACCAACGCCGCACGGGGCAATACTGTTCCAGGCCAGCGTTGCCGCCCACATGAACGTCGCACGGGCGGCGTAGTTGTCCGGCGATTTGAGCATTGTTTCCGTCACATCCATGATCGTGCGGACGATGCCTTCAACATAACGGTCCTGCAACAGCGTGTTGGGATCGGTCGAGGTAAAATAACTTTCGAGCAGGTGCGTCGCGGCATCGACGGCGGCATAGGCCGTGTATTCCGGTCCTACGGTAAAGGTCGTTGTCGGGTCGAGAATCGAGACCTTCGGTGCAAGCAACGGGTACCCACAGCCGTATTTCTCCTTCGTTGCCTCGTTCATGATGACCGTGCCGCCGTTCATTTCAGTGCCGGTTGCCGCGACGGTCAATACGGCGATAAGCGGCAACGCCTTTGCCGGCGCCGATTCGCGGGTATAAAATTGCCAAACGTCAGTGTCGGTACATGCCCCTGCACAAACAGCCTTTGCTTCATCAATGACACTGCCGCCTCCGACGGCGACGACCAGATCGATGTTTTGCGATTTGGCCAATGCGATACCGTCTCGCGTGTGGCTCAGTACGGGATTCGCCCGCACACCGGGAAACTCCACGATTTCAATTCCTGCCGCCTTGAGCGACGCGACGGCCTGATCATAAACGCCGTTCCGCTTGATTGCCCCCTGACCGTAAATGAAAAGGGCTTTTCGGCCATAAGGTTTTGCCTCCTGACCGAGTTGCCCGATGGTGTCTTGACCGAAAATGATTTTCGTCGTATTGTGAAAGGTGAAATTTTGCATTGCTGACTCCCTTGTGTGTCAATGGTTTTGGAATTCCGATGAATGACCATCATGAATCGGTATTATACCATGATCGCACAGACGAATAAAGAACCGTGAACGCAGAGATTTTAAATCAATATTTCTTTGCGAGAAACAAAATCCTTCGCGAATCTTCGTGGTGAATGCCACGTGAACAGCGACATGTTTTGCACCACATTGATCGCCGATGTTTTATTCGACCATAAGATTTGGCGTACTGACGGAACTGAATGTGACTGATGATATTGTCGCAGTGGGTTCTTTGGAAGGATCGAACAATTTCCCCACACCGCCGTTTTCGTGAGCGGGAAGGAAGTCCGGCGGGATATACTGTTCAGAAGAAGACTGCGATTCGGACGGGGACAGTGAAAATGGTGTCGCCAGCCGTAATTCGAGTTTTTCCTGCAATGTGAGCGGTCTTGGTGTTCGCCGGGCGGCGGATTCCGCTTCCGAAGCGGCTGGAATTGTTGCCGTCGAAGTGCTTTCGCCGGCGGAATAGCGACTCGAGTATCCGGGAACAGGGGAATCCGTGCGGAATGTACTCCCCACGCCCTCATTTCCGTCATTGCCCGGCAATGAAGATCGATTACTGTTTGTCTCGCGACTTTCAGAGTTCACCGCACCATTATCGCGGTCGCTTGGGATAACGTTATTGCCACGGTCACTGCTCCCATTCGATATTGGTGACGAATGGTACGAGTTGCCGCCGTACGAACTGCCGTAACGGTCGGAGGAATTTGTGCTTGTCGAATCGGTGTTTCCGGTGCCGTCAGAACTTTTGTCCGATGAACTGTTGCTGTACGAGTTGCCACTGTACGAACTGCCGTAACGGTCGGAGGAATTTGTGCTTGTCGAATCGGTGTTTCCGTTGCCGTAAGAGCTTTTGTCCGATGAACTGTTGCTGTACGAGTTGCCGCCGTACGAACTGCTGTAACGGTCGGAGGAATTTGCGCTTGTCGAATCGGTGTTTCCGGTGCCGTAAGAACTTTTGTCCGATGAACTGTTGTTGTACGAGTTGCCGCCGTACGAACTGCCGTAACGGTCGGAGGAATTTGTGCTTGTCGAATCGGTATTCCCGTTGCCGTAAGAGCTTTTGTCCGATGAACTGTTGCTGTACGAGTTGCTACCGTACGAACTGCTGTAACGGTCGGAGGAATTTGTGCTTGTCGAATCGGTGTTGCTGTTGCCGTAAGAGCTTTTGTCCGATGAACTGTTGCTGTACGAGTTGCCGCCGTACGAACTGCCGTAACGGTCGGAGGAATTTGCACTTGTCGGGTCGGTACTGCCACTGCCCAAAGAACGCGATCCTGACAAGGGAATCGGTTCACGAGAACCTCTTGAACCGACTGCATCATCGGAATCCGTGCGATATCCCTGATAGGATGCTGTTTCGGATGACTTTTGAGCCGGGAAATCAAAAACTTCGGATCGGCCCAACCAACGCGACTCGACCGGCTCGCCCAGCAACATGGCGGAAACAGCAGGGTAACGTTGAACGTTAATGCCAATGCACAGGGCAATTAATACGGGACTTGCGATGACATAAGAATAGCGAGGCATGGGGGGGAACCTCCTGTTGCGTTTCGCCGTCACTTACCAAAAAAAGGAATTTGCGGTATGACCGGTGCAAGGTCAAATGGGCCGCTGTCGGTGTGACAACACAAACGAAACAAAAACCGGCATTCGCACAAGGATAATACTGTCGGCCACAGACCGACAGGGTGCAAATCACCACTTCGCGGATGCTCTGTTGTTGTATGGGAACACACAATCCACAAAAACAATACACGACAAATTGTTGCCGGTCAAGAAAGATATACGTAAGAAGACCGTTTTTCGCACCATGTTATGCACGAAACAACGGCTGGCAAAGATTGCGAAAACACACAAAAATTTCCGGTAACAACAATTGTATGACGAAAAGGAATTGACCGCCGTGTTGACGTGAAGTAAAATTCTGGAACCCGACGAAACGGAAGCAGGCATGGAAGAGAATACTCCATAGTTTTCATGAAAAAAGATTCAGCACACGATATTCAGCGTTTTGCATTCATGAAACGCACGATCAGCCGCGTCATGACGGTATGGGGCATTGTCGTGCTGATATTGCTGTTGCTCGCGGTACTGATGTTTTTTTTCGGTCGGCGGTATGTCAAACCGCTCCTGCCGGAATCATTTGGCGGGATGCTCTTTCCGCCGTTGGCAACGCCGGTCATCCGTGATGACTGGCAGATTTTTACGCCGGATGAATTGCCCGAAACACCATCGTCCATTATCCGTGCCGCACGGCAGTGGGCTGACGACCGGGGTTGGGAATTTGGTGATTGCGAGCGACATTCGTCTTCATTATTTCGGGAAATTCAGTCTCCGGATCATCTGTTCAAACCACCCGTGTATGACGACCCGGATTATGCAACCTGTTTGCACTACGTTCGCACACGGGCCGTTGACAGGGATTCTGAAAACGCGATCCCCGGGCAGTGGTTGCCCGGTCGCGTCTTTGGCGATCAGGCACGGCGGGATTTTGAGGCGATTCTCGCAAGGCGGCCCGATTTCTTTTACGCGGCCTGGCTGCTCGGCTGCTGGCATCGCCAAAACGGTGACGTGGAAGCGGCGTCGCAGTATTTCGCTCAGGCTTATACGGCAGCTCCGGTCGTGCTGGTCATGTCATTCGATCTGTTTGAACTGCCTGAAAGCTGGGAGCAAAATCGTCCGCCGCGAGTCACACTGGTCAACAACCGCACATTGACGCACTCCATCGATTTGACGTATCATTATGGCATGGATGATTGCGCGATGGTGCGATATCCCCTGCTGCAAGCCGACGAAAACGGGCTGGTTCTCATTCCCGCCGAGTCCGGTTGGCTGACCTGGGAACGCACATATTATACGGGCAGGCGGGGCGCGGCCGCCATAGACATGCCTGCCGTTGAGCGGCCGAACCGGAAATTCGATACGGCGTGGCGGTTTTGCGGACGGTCGAAAGTCGCGTTGCTGCAACATGTTGAAATCATTCCGCTGCCTTACGACGCGAACCCCATGCGCAGCGATCCCTTTTTCGACCCGGTTTGGGGGGTGCAACAGTCACTGGGTGTTTATGAACGTGTTGCATCGTATTGCGAAGGACAAAATGAGCCGTCGTTCCTGTATGAACGGCGCACATTGACGCCTGGCCAATGCCAATACCTGCCGCCGGGAGGGTGGCAACGAACGGCATCTGCCGGATTTATGCTGACCGAATCAGGGACAATCCGCCCGATCGGCGGGGCAAAGCCGGCGTTGATTGACTCGCGCGATTCACGGTTGTTGACCTGGTTTCTCCAACAGACGGGCATGACGCGGAATACCCTCATCGCAAAAACCCAAGCCTGGCACGCCGAACATGCGCCCGACGCTGAAATCATGTTGCCACACAATACCGGGCTGATTATGACCGTTGTTGATCGCGACCACGCTGTCTGGCTGGTCAAACTCGCCCCTGCGTCAATGTTCGATGACGCTTCAGCCGACGCACAGCCACCGTGTTATACTGCAACAACACTCCGTATTGGCAGTTTTCCAAAAAATCATGAGTTGCAACAGCCATGAGTTCGGGAACGGGAAGATTCGACAACAAACCCAACACCGTTTCGTCGTCGCGAGTTCAAAGTTCAAAGTTCAAAGTGCAGAATGCACTCTGCATTCTGCACTCTGCACTCATCCTCGCCCCTCTGACAGTCAAACTCGAACATCCTGTGCAAAATAACAGGCTGTTTCATGAGAACATTCGCCCGATCTCACCTAATTTGACATCAACTTTGCCGGATTTTCAGATATTTCCGGTGTCATTGCAGATAAAATCTATATCATTGCAGATAAAATCTGCCCCGTTTCAGATAAAATCCATGTCGTTCCAGAAAAAATCTGTGCCGTTTCAGAGAAAATCTATATCTTTGCAGATAAAATCTATATCGTTTCAGATAAAATCTGCGCCGTTTCAGATATAATCCATGTCGTTCCAGATAGAATCTGCGCCGTTATAAGCAAAACCCATGCCATTCCAGATAAAATCTGTCCCTTTTTCCTACGAACCGCACTAATCAACGAAACTGACAGGTTGTTGCGCTGGTGGCACTGAATTTGTAATGCAGAATCAAAACACTCTCTCCCTCACCTCTCACCCCTGGCGAAACGATTGAAACAAACCGGCATGGTGTAGGGCAGGGATTGCACCCCGCCCCCAACCCCAAACCGGACGTGCAAGTTTCCAAGCATCCAGCTTTCCAGATATTTCTAAACTTTGTCTTTCTTTTGATAGGTCTTTTCAGCATGGCAATTCAAACAGAGAGTTTGCACATTTTCCTTGCTGTTAGCCTCTCGATAGCTGGCAAATTCACGTACAGGTTTAATGTGGTCAAGATGGGACGTTTCCGCCGTGACTTTCCTTCCGCATTGCTGACAGAAGTAATGGTCTCTTTGCAGAATTGTCCTCTTTATGTCCATACTTCCCGGTCGGATTCGTTCATAGACTTGAAAGTCCGCTTCCAACTCCGCATCCGTTTCGTATGTTCCCATTCCCGGTTCATAGATCAGGGGGCTTCGGTAATCGTGTGACATTTTGGTATCGGCAAACCAAACGATTCGCTTCTCCGGGTCAACACCGATTCGCCCCTTGAAATAAAACCTTTTGTGACACTTTCCGCTTGGTATGTCGTACTTTCGACATATTGCCTTGACCATCGTCCAGTGAGCTATGTGATCCAATTTACCGGCGACATCATTATAATTATGTGCTACCTTGAAGTAATGAGACCAGCCCCGAATGACTTGATTGGCTTTGGCGAGTCGGGCGGCGATGCTCTCTTGAGACGGTCGCTGCCGTATCACCTCATCCAGTCGGAGTGTGATTGCGTGAATGGCTTTTTGACCAACCTTAATTTTCGGCACAAACTTTCCGCGTTGTCCAATCCCTTGCTCCAAGTGAAAACCGAGAAAGTCAAATCCATCACGAACATGGGTAACTTTTGTCTTTTCCTGTGAAAGTTGAAGACTGCAATTGGTCTTCAAGAATTCACTGATTTCTTCCTTGAGCGATTCAGCATAACGCTATATTCGTTCGAGTCAGAAAAACACACCAGTCATCCGCATATCGTGTGAATCGGATATTGGATTCCTTGTATATCGATGCCCTCTGCATTGCCAGCCCATACGTCCCTTTCTCATGCAGGAACCAGTCCAGCTTATTGAGAACGGCATTGGCCAGGAGCGGAGAGACAACTCCACCTTGTGGAACCCCTTTCACGGTGGGATGGAATTTTCCGTCGATTTTCACGCCTGCTTTGAGAAACAAGTCAATTAAATCAAGGAATTTATTATCCATCACCTTTTCACGCAGAGCCTTGAGTATGGCATCGTGAGAAATTTCATCGAAACACGCTTTCACGTCGCCTTCGATCACCCAAGTGAAGCCATGCCTCATCAGGTGTTGGCATCGAAAAACGGCATGATGGGCACTTCGATTAGGCCGAAACCCATACGAATTGTCATGGAATTCAACCTCAAAGACCGGTTCAAGTGCCATGCGAATGGCTTCCTGAACGATCTTGTCGCGCAGACAAGGAATACCAAGCGGACGTATTTTGCCGTTCGCCTTTGGTATTTCCACTCGCCGGAGCGGTTTGGGTTGATAGTTTCCATTTCGCAATTCAAGGCGTAGTTGCTCGAACTTTTGTTCAAGACCGCGATGTGTGAACTTGTATGTTGTCACACCATCTACACCCGGTGCTTTGCCTTTGGAACGCGCAAGAGTCCTTACCATCGCGGCATGAAGCCAGTCAGGTTGGTGCATCAAGTCCATCAGATTACGAACCCTGTTCTCATAAGGGTTTGTAGGAATAAACGGCCTTCCGACCTCCCGATGTTCTCGTTGCGCTCTCGATTGTTCCCAAAGCCTTCTTTGAACTTCTTCCACATTCATTTGGACCCTCCAAATGGCATTGTTGATTAAATATTAAAAAAACACGGCACAAACGCGAATTTTTTCCGTAATGGGTGCAGTCAGGTTTGTCAAAACCACCCCAAACCACCTCAAAACGGAGCAAATCATGAGTACGGAAGCACGCACGGCGTTCACAATCAGAAACTGGGCAAAATATAACGAGGCATTGGTCAATCGGGGCGACGTCACGTTCTGGTTTTC
>WRMR01000052.1 GCA_009776995.1 Planctomycetaceae bacterium
TTGGATCGCCCTTCTGATACCGGCCGTTCAGGCCGCCCGCGAAGCTGCACGCAGAATGCAGTGTACGAACCATCTCAAGCAGATTGGCTTGGCGGTTCATACGAAACATGATGCCACCAAATCAATGCCGTCGCAAGGTTACAATAAAGAGTGCTACGGCACCAATCCGAATTGGGGAAACGAGCGATGGAGTTATCTCACCGTTTTGCTTCCCTATATTGAGCAAACCGCCCTTTATGATTCCATTGCCGCAGACAATTTTGGATCTCCGTTCGACGATGCAAGAACGCAACGTGCGGCCAGAATCACACCCTACCTCTGCCCTTCGGACGGTCGTTTTGGAGTCGGTGCTGCGGTTATTGATCAAGGTCGTATTTTTGGCATGACCAGTTACCATATTAATCGCGGTGATGTGTATGTTGCGGCAACATGGAATGAATCCAGGGGGATGTCTTGCCGTGGTGACTCACAGCCCATGACTTTGGGTTCCATCACCGATGGTCTCAGCAATACGGTTTTTGCCAGTGAAGTCGTCATCGCAGGTGCCGTGGACTCTGCCAGCAACGGCAGCACTCCTGTCAAAGGAGGTTTGGCCATGGGGGTGACTCTTGACCTCCGTCAAGCGGTTCCAGAAGATTGTCGCGCAAGGTTAGCCGGATCTGTTTACAGTGGTGATGGTTCCACTTCCCGAATTGGCTTGCGGTGGTGTGATGGTCTCAATGTGCATACGGCCTTTTTTACCTGTTTACCGCCCAATAGTGCCAATTGCAGTGTCACTGCCACGGGAATGGCTAGTGAATCTGAGTCATTGGTATCGGCTTCCAGCAACCATACAGGTGGTGTCAACGTTGTCATTTGTGACGGCTCTGTTCAATTCGTTTCAGATACCATCAACACAGGCGACCTGAACAGGGTTCCGCCGAATGCTGATGGTCTTCCTGCTTCCGGTTTACGATACATGGACTATCGCGGACCAACGTACTATGGTGCTTGGGGAGCTATGGGAACGTCCTTTGGTGGCGATCCCTCGCCATCGTTCTAAAGCATTTCAAGCCAAATGTTCTGAATGAATATATTATTTCTGACCCCGGTTGACACCCGGGGTTTGAGAATTTTGGGTTATTCGGGACAATGTGTAAAGCCAGAAAAATTATTGCATAAGGTCATCACGATGAAAAAAAATTTGCTCATATCTGTTGTTTGTTTACTTGCGTTGGGATCTGTCATTGGGTGCGGCCCCAAGAATCCTTTGGGAGTCATCAAAGTGACAGGTAAGGTAACAATGGATGGTCAAGCTGTTGAGGGGGCGCGGGTTTCATTCGTTCCTCAAGGAGGAGGAAATGGCCAACTTGCCTCAGCCACAACAAACTCCGAAGGTGTATATTCCTTGACTACCGCAGGGGCTGGAGATGCGATGGGGGCGATTCCGGGAACTTATCAAGTTACAATTGCGAAAAACGAACGCATTGGTGAATCAACGAACGACGATAATACTCCCCCGGAAGAAAGGCAAATCAGCGATTCTTATGCTTTGGCCAAGATTATCAAGCATCTTCCCGCAAAATATGAAAGACCTTCCTCTTCAGGGCTAACGGCCAACGTCGAAAAGAGTGGAAAAAACGTCTTTGATTTCAATCTGGAAAAGAATTAACTTGACTTGTCAAGGCAACTCTTCGGTAACTTCAACACGCGATCTATTTGATTGCGTGTTTTTTGTGTTTTCTGAAAAACTCTCTTGATTCTTGATAAATCCTGTTTTTTCTTCAGTTCGCCTGTTCTTTGTGTGAAAAACATCGGCAACTTACGTATAATGGAAACTGGCTTGTTTTGCACCGATGTGAGAAAGTGTCTTTACCAGGATTTTTCGCAAGAAACAGCAACCGGGAACGGCAGAGAGGTCACTCCACTACGTAGCGTTCCCGGTTGCTGTTTCTTGCGAAACGTCATGGTGAAAGACCGCCGATCTGCTTGACGCCACGTGCAAGGAATCGTAGCAAGTATCGTATCACAACGTCGGTGTCAGGCATTGCCATCGCAACTTACGCCGAAAATGCCAAAAAAAAATAAATCTCCTACCTGCATGGCACACCCGTTCCTGAACACATGGAAAAAATTGAAAGCGTTAGAATTGACAGTCAATAGTTCATACGGTATCTTTAATGAGCGTTCACTATCATGAAGTCCCATTCTGTAGAATTGACTGATGTTTGAGAGTTCGGAATCATAAGCATCGAAAACAATTGATTAGCAATGTGATTAACTTGGTTTTTTGTTTGCAATGTGAAATATTTTTTGAATCATTAGCAACACCTTATGACAATTGAATCTTTGGGTTATGATAAGGGTGTTAACACCATAACAGCCGCAATGTGTCTCGTGCGAGTATCCGGTTTAATCATTTTTAAGGCGACACAGTGGCTTTGAATGAGTCAATGCAACTTTAGCCATCATTTGCTGTGAGTTCCATCCGTGAAAAAAAATACGAAATCCCGTACAAAATCAAAACCTCTTTTTCAGAAAAAATCAATTAAAAAGGGTACAAAAACTACCGGCGCACGTACCGCGAACCGGAAAGCGTCGTTGCGCAAGACTGCGGTTGCGACAGGTTCGGTTCCTGTACGTCCGAATCGTCGCCATTTGTTCACATCGAACGCAACAACGAAAAAAAACACGAAAATCGCAGACACCAGCCCGACAGAAGGGCATCGATTGCAGAAAGTGCTTGCCGCCGCCGGGTTTGGGAGTCGCCGTGAATGTGAGGAGTTGATCACGGCAGGGCGTGTCGAGGTTGACCATGTCACTGTCACGGAACTGGGACTTCGGGTTTTTTCCATGTCCCAGGAAATTCGGGTTGACGGCGAACTGCTCAAAAAGACCCGGCCTGTTTACCTTGCCCTTTACAAGCCAAAGGGTTACGTTTGCACGAATCGCGACCCGGAACACCGTCCGCGTGCGGTTGACCTGATCCCGGAAAAAGCTGGACGACTTTTTTCCATCGGGCGGCTCGACCTCGAAAGTGAGGGTTTGTTAATCATGACTAACGACGGGGCGTTGACAGAGCGGTTGACGCACCCGAAATATGAAGTGCCAAAACGATATCGCGTCCAAGTCGCCGGACTGGTAGAGCCGTCGATTATTGCACAATTAAAAAAAGGTGTGTATTTCGCTGAAGGGCACGCAAAAGCATCAAACGTTACCATCAAAGGAACCCACAAAAACAGTTCCATTCTTGAAATTGAGCTGAAAGAAGGGAAAAATCGTGAAATCCGGCGACTGCTTGCCCGACTCGGTCACAAAGTCATGTCGTTGCACAGAGTTGCAGTTGGCCCTGTGAAACTTGGAAAACTTTTGCCCGGTGAATATCGTACATTGACCGCCATTGAAATCGACGCCCTTTACTCAGCCGCAGAAAACGAATAAACTGAAAGGTGGTTTTTCATTATGGAGGGGAGGCGAAGAACACGCAGGGCAATCATTGGAGATGGAAAACATGTTTTTTTCCTTGATTCATAAAAAACTTCGTGCTTTCTCGTTTCCCCCGGTGGTGAAAACATTGTAGCAGTGAGGCCGGCATGACTCATGATGTCAAAAATCTGATCAAGGCAATCGTGGAAGACCTTCCTGACGACAGTTCCTACGACGAAATACTGAAGGAATTGGCGTTTGCCCGCATGGTTCGTCGCGGCATGGATGATTTTGATCATGGACGGACGATTTCCAATGATGAAATGCTGAAGAGGCTTGAACAATGGACTATGAAATAGTTTGGACGGCGGAAGCAAAATGCATGTTGCTGAAAATCTTCGATGGTTTGGCCAACGACTCCACGACGGTGGCAACCAGCGTGGCTCACAGTATTTACCGGAAGGTTCAACGGCTCCAGGAATCGCCGCAGATCGGCTGGTGCTATCCGCATACAGCAAAACGCGATGTGCGCATTATGCTTTTTGGCCATTATCGCATCGCTTACGAGATTCACGGTTCCGGTTATATTGTCATTCTCGGAGCATATATCGTTCCCTGCTGGTCCGAATTGGCAACGACTGACACTTTCCTGCAACAGCGAATACATCATGACGAAGTTTCTTTATGAAAACCGGATTTGGGACAAAGTGGAAACACTGCCGCTCGACGAATTGCGGCAATTACAATGGGAACGGTTGCGGCAAACGGTCGCTCGAGTCGTTGAAAGGGTTCCATTTTACAAGAAACGTTTTGGCGAGGCAAAAATCACGGCGGACACGATCCGATCGCTCGACGATTTGAAGCGGTTGCCGATGACCACCAAGGCCGATTTACGCGATCATTATCCCCTCGGATTTTTGGCCGTTCCCCGTGAAGAGGTCTTGCGCTATCACGGTTCGTCCGGCACGACCGGCAAGCCGACGATGGTTGCTTACACCCGTAACGACATCGACGTCTGGAGCCATCTTTGTGCCCGGTTTCTCATCGGCGGCGGTTTGCAACCGCACCACACGGTGCAAATCGCTTTTGGTTACGGGCTGTTCACCGGCGGCTTCGGCCTGCACTACGGCGTCGAAAAGGTCGGTGCGGCAATCATCCCGGCGGCTTCCGGCAACACGAAACGGCAGATCATGCTCATGCAGGACATACAGTCGGACGCCCTGGTCTGCACACCGAGTTACGCGTTGACCATCGCCGACGCGATCAAACACGAAGGGATTGATCCCGGGTCACTGGCGTTGAAGTACGCATTTTTCGGCGGTGAAGCCTGGACCGAGCAGATGCGCGAATCAATCGAATCCGACCTGGGCATTTTCGCGTCGAACAATTACGGCCTGAGCGAAGTCATTGGTCCCGGGGTCAGCGGGGAGTGCGCCGCGCGGGACGGCATGCACTTTCAGGAGGATCATTTCATTGTCGAATGCCTCGACCCGGACACGCTCGAACCGGTGGCAGACGGTGAACCGGGCGAACTGGTCATTACGGCCATCACAAAGGAGGCCATGCCGGTCATCCGTTATCGCACACGCGACATTGCCCGATTGTACAGCGAACCCTGTCTATGCGGTCGGACAACCACACGAATGAGTCGCGTGATTGGCCGTAGCGACGACATGATGATCATTCGCGGGGTCAACGTCTATCCTTCGCAAATTGAAGAAGCCCTGTTACAGATTGAAGGAGTGACGCCACATTACGAAATTGAACTGACGCGTCCGAAGACGCTGGACATTGTGACGGTGCGGGTCGAAATCACGCCGGACCAGCTTTCCGACAAATTGTCGGACATGGCACAACTGAAAGATGTGATTTCTGAGGCCATTATGCAGGTGACCGGCATCCATACCCACGTCGATCTCATGCCGCCGCGCTCGCTCCAACGCTTCGAGGGTAAAGCCGCCCGCATCAACGACCTGCGGGATTTGAAAGTGGAGTGAAAGGCAGTGCCCGACCAAGGCGAGTTTTGCGAATGGCATCCGGAAATGAAGTGTAGCGCAGTGACCGGATCGAACACAGGGTAAGGACTCACGCAAAAACAAGTGGAACGATTCATCAGAGCCGCGACGGTAACGGAGCGGTCCTTCCGCTTGATGACACTTGCGGCTCTGGTGGAAAGGTTCACGTTATTACTGCGCGACTCCTAACCCGCAATTTAAGGCTTGGCGGAGTCGTGGGTTTTTGCCAAAACCTTTTCATCATGGACTTACTATACCGCACAACGCCATGGACTTTGCATTGATGTCTGCGAACTTTGTGCATCCCTTTGTGTTGAAATATTTAACACAAAGGCCACAAAGTTTTTCACCAAGGTCACAAAAATTAATACCAGTCCAATGGTGTTCGGCAGTGTACTATAGCGCAACGAGTCACCTTTTTTTTCATACGAACCATGCGAAATAATGAAATCAACGAACATTGAAAATGGGAAGCGGTTTTTGATCTTCGATTCCTCAAAACACTTTCGTATGTTTCGTTTTTTCGTGTGTTTCGTATTAAAAAACAAAAAACACATTGTGCTGTTGTATTAAGCCGTATCTGCCAACGGCGAAAAACTTCCTCTGTTTCAATCTCAAAATGAATAATAATAAAATGACAGACACATCGGCCTTTTTGCCGATGACGCCGGGTGAGGTTACCGCACGGGGATGGGACGGGGTGGACGTCGTCTTTGTGACCGGCGACGCTTATGTCGATCACCCGAGTTTCGCAACCGCCCTGCTGGGCCGGGTTCTCGAAGCGGAAGGTTTTCGTGTGGCCATTCTTGCGCAACCGGACTGGCGTTCCTGTAATGCCTGGCGGACGTTTGGCCGGCCAAAGCTCTGCTTCTGCGTCAGTGCCGGAAACATGGACTCGATGATCAGCCATTACACGGCCAGCCGCAAAGTGCGCAACGACGATGCCTACTCGCCGAACGGGCAAATCGGCAGGCGGCCCGACCGCGCAACGCTGGCGTACAGTCAGCGTGCCCGTGAGGCGTATCCCGGCGTGCCGGTGATTGTCGGCGGCGTTGAGGCAAGTTTGCGTCGCTTGGCCCACTACGATTTCTGGAGCGACAAGGTCAAACGCTCGATTCTCATGGACTCGAAAGCCGATCTGCTCGTTTACGGCATGGGCGAAACGGCACTGCTCGAAGTGGTCAAACGGCTGGCGTCAGGCGAGGCGATTGCGACCATTCGCGATGTGCGCGGGACGGCCTGGCGCATGGGTTCGTCGGAGGACTTGCCGGAAGAAGACGAAACGACGCTGCACCTGCCCAGTTGCGAGGAAGCGACGGACAGCCATGCGATGTTCAACGAAATGACGCGACTGGCCTATCTGAACCTGAATCCTTATTGTGCGCGGCGGCTGGTGCAGGAACATTTACTTGAAGCCGTGATTGTCAACCCGCCGGCTTTTCCATTGCCGATGACGGAAATGGACCGGATTTACGGGTTGCCGTTTGCTCGCAGGCCGCACCCGTTCTACGCTGATGCGGAAATCCCGGCCTTTGAGGTCGTCAAAACGTCGGTGCCGGTCCTGCGTGGCTGTTTCGGGGGTTGTGCCTTTTGCAGTCTCGCCGCGCATCAGGGGAAATTCGTGCAATCGCGAAGCAAGGAGTCTGTCCTCAAGGAGGTCAAACACCTGGCCGAACAGCCGCAATTTTCCGGCGTCATCAGCGACCTTGGCGGTCCGACGGCGAACATGTACTGCATGGTCGGTCGTGAGATGGACAAATGCAAATGCTGTCAACGCACGTCGTGCCTTTGGCCGGAAATTTGCGAAAACCTCAATACCGACCATTGCCCGGTCACCGATCTGATGCGTGCCGTCCGCAATTGTCACGGCGTCAAACAGGTTTTTATTGCGTCGGGCGTGCGGACGGATTTGGCGCAGCTTTCTCCGGAATACGTCGAAGAGCTAATCCGTCACCATGTCGGCGGGCACCTCAAAACCGCACCGGAACATACGGACAACCGGGTCTTGCAGAAGATGCGCAAGCCGGACATTGAGAATTACGACCGCTTCGTTGAAATGTTCGAATCGTTGTGTGCCAAACACGGGAAAGAGCAGTATCTCGTGCCCTACCTGATCGCCGGTTTGCCCGGTTCAAGCATTCCGTCGATGATTCGCGTTGCGGAGTATTTGCACAAACACGGCATCAGGCCGCAACAGGTGCAGGATTTCATCCCCGGTCCGTTCGAGTTGGCCACGGCGATGCATTTGACCGGACGCGATCCAATGACCGGCGAGCAGATGCACGTTGCCAAAGGAATGCGAGAGCGGCGGATTCAACACGCGTTGTTGCAATACTACAAACCGGAAAATTATCACGACGTCAAGATGGCGTTACGGGATTATGGTCGCGAAGAGTTGATCGGCACCGGACCCGAATGCCTGATCCCGCCGTACCCGCCAAAGGAATTGGCACTCAAGCACCGCTCGCGCGTCAAGCGGCTCGAACGCAAAACGACACTCGAAAAAACGCAACGGGCGGAATACCGCAAGAAGAAAGACGAAGAACTCGCCGAACGCAAACGCAAGGAGCGCGAAGCCAAACGGGCGGAACGTCGCGTTGCTTACGAAGCCGAACGCGGTACGCGTCGCGAAGACAAACGCTCAGGTAAGTCTTTCGAGGACAAACGCACCCGCAAACCATTCGGCAACAAACCACCGCGTGGCAAATCCTCACACGATACTGGTAAACCGAACGACAAACGCCGCCCCATACCGGAACGTATGAACTCGCAAAAGCAAGCACCCCAAGGATACCGCCCGCACAGAAAATCATCCGACGGGCGAAAATAAGAGTTCGTCCCGAGTTCAGAAATTATTATACTTTCGAACGCCACATAGCTGGCATTAATTTTTTGTGACCTTCGTGGAAAACTTTGTGACCTTTGTGTTAAAATATTTCACCACAAAGGAACCTCGCCAAAATAACATTTACAAACACACGTTAGGCTTTCGCCAGTAAATTTCAAGCGAGTTTTATGGGTTCAATGACGCCCCTCCATTTTTTGATGTGTGGCGTTCGTCTCAGTCGTTGGGGGTACGGTTTGAGTTCGCGTTTGGTCAACTTCGCTCCTCGTTAGTAGGTTTGATCTCAAAAGTACACGTTCGTTGTGCTGCACCACGAGTTATGGTGGCTGGCAAGGCGGGGCGAAAGGTCAATGTGCAACTCTCGTTTCTCGAAGGCCGTCAGCATCTGCCAATATTGAATGTCTTGCGCGAGTGATTCTTGCTTTACCAATTTGCGAAAGATCGTAATGTTCTGCGCTGATACTACGCGCTGCCTTGATGCAAGGACTTCGATTTCACGTGTGCGGCTGTTTCTTGCCAAAAAATAGGCGTCAAATTTGGTCGGTTCGAGGCGTTTGACGTTGTATTTTCCGGGGTGAGAACACATCTTGGACTACTATAGGGCTCGTCCCACAAGGTTCTCTGCGAAAAGGTTTCAATGATCCGACTTGACATCGCCTCCCTCCTTCTCTACGGAATTTCTTGGCGCAACGGGACAAGGACAGTATTCCTCACCGAAGCCGTAATGCTTGATGACGTAATCAATGTCCTTGTCGCCGCGCCCTGAGCAGTTGATGAGAATCGCGCTGCCGTCCATTTCGCGGGCAAGTTTCATGGCGAATGCCACCGCATGGGCACTTTCCAACGCCGGGATGATGCCTTCATAGCGTGAAAGTTTGAAAAAGGCATCGACGGTTTCCGCGTCGGTTGCGCCGACGTACTTGACGCGATTTTCATCGCGCAACATGGCGTGTTCCGGTCCAACGCTGGGGTAGTCCAAACCGGAGGCAATCGAATGCACCGGTGCCGGGCCGCCTTGCTCGTCCTGTAACAGGTAACTGGTAAAACCGTGCAACACGCCGGGTTTGCCGTAGGTCATCGACGCGGCGTGTTCACCGAGTTTCGTGCCTTTACCGAGCGGTTCGACGCCGTAAAGCTCAACCGGGTCGTTGAGGAACGCGGTGAACATACCCATCGCATTACTGCCGCCGCCGACACAGGCACACACCGCGTCGGGCAAGATGCCGGTCATGTCGAAAAACTGTTCACGCGCTTCGATTCCGACGACCATCTGGAAATCGCGCACCATCATCGGGAACGGGTGCGGCCCGACGACCGAACCGATGCAGTAAATGGCATCCTTGTACTTTCTGAGATACGATTCAAACGCCGAATCGACGGCTTCCTTGAGGGTTTTGAGGCCGTGCGAGACGGGCACGACGTTCGCGCCGAGGACTTTCATCCGCGTCACGTTCGGGGCTTCCTTCTCGATATCGACTTCGCCCATGTGGATTTCGCAGTCCAGCCCGAAGTGCGCCGCTGCCGTGGCGAGAGCAACACCGTGCTGACCGGCACCGGTTTCGGCGATGAGCAGTTTTTTGCCGAGGTATTTTGCCAACAGTCCTTCGCCCATGCAGTGGTTCAACTTGTGGGCACCGGTGTGGTTGAGGTCTTCGCGCTTGAGATAAATTTGCCCGCCACCATTCATCTCGGACAACCGCGCACAGTGATACACCGGCGTCGGACGGCCCTGAAACTCGCGGCGAATCCGGCGTAGCTCATTGATGAATTGCGCCGAATGGCAGATGGTTTTGTACGCCTGGGTGATTTCCTTAAACGCCGGCACAAGCTCAGGCGGAAGAAACGAACCGCCGTGACTGCCAAAGTACCCCTCCCGATTGGGAAAATTGCGAAAATACGTGTCGTAATTCATGTTTTGGTCTCTTTCTACCCGGTTCCAAGAGCCGGGGTTAAACAATCCGTGAAAATCTGTGCCAATCCGTGGCCTGTACACAAAAAAAGCCGCAAGCGACGGATTGCGCTCACGGCTTTTTACGGAAAATTTCACAAAAAATGCGACAAAACCCTCAGCGCAACCAGTCTTTCCAGTTTCGCCACCAATTCCGGCTGAGTTTCGTCGATTTGTCCATGAGTTTTACTTACTTTGCTTGAACAACGCGGAAAATATGCCCACTCTCGTATAATTCACGAGCACAGAATTCAGTATATTTGTCCGCGACCATGTTGTCAAGCGGGGTTTGGAAAAAAAATTCTTCCCGTCTCCAGAACCGGGGTAAACACAAAAACCAGATGATCCTTCGTGTGAAAAAAACAAACTCCGAAGTCATATTGCGGCCAGTTCGATGGAAACCAACCGCCGGACCACCATTTCGGCTGAGTCCGGTCGTTTGGCCGCATCGGGATCGGCCATGGACCGCAACAGCGATTCGAGTTCGGCGAGGAGTTGCTGTTGACGGTTGGTCCGATTGCCCAGAGACTCCCAGAGTGTGTGCCATTGGTTGACATTGATTCGGCAGGACACGCCGTCCGACAAAAGAATCGCTTTTCCGAACAGCAGTTCGAGCATGACCAGCCCGAGCGAATACAAGTCGGCACACATGGCGGTGGGATGCGCCAGGTCGGCCAGTTCCGGGGCCATGTATTTTGGTGTTCCGCCGACGGCACGGTCGAGTGTCGGCAATGGCTCGCCAACATGCCGGGCCAAGCCGAGGTCAATCAGCGTCGCGTGACCGTTCGGCGAGACGATGATATTGCCGGGCTTGACGTCGCAATGGCAAAAACCATGCTTTTCCAGGGCAGCAAGTCCTTCCGCAATTTGCCGGGCAATCCAGATTGTTTCAACAGGATTTGCGTTACGTCCCGACGTCAAAAATTCCCGGAGCGTCTTTCCCCGCAGCCAGGGTTGGACGAGGTAAGGTTCGTCTCCGACGGTGTTTTCGTCGAGTGTCGGTACGACATGCGGGTGGGAGATGAGCCGTCCCAATTCGGCTTCACGTTGGATCATCGCCCTGCCAACCGGCGATTCCTGCCACTCCGGTTTCAACCGCTTGAACGCGTACAAATATTGCCCATTCCTGCCCGGCGGACGTGCTTGGGTGACAGTGCAAAATGTGCCGCCATGCGAAACGGAATTCAATTCCCAATCAAAACAGGGGGGTTGCTCTGGTGTTTGCTGAGACTTGGAGACAGAATTGCGCAACAAATCGTGGCAATTGGTCCAATTGCCCGACTGCTTCGAAAACGGGGAGGTAAGAACATCAGCAAACCCTGCCGGAGGAACCATTGGACATACAAACTGTGAGAATGGAAAAGACAAGTAAAATATCGTTTTGGTACATGACTTCCTATCCACTCTTTCGGCCAAATTGTGACGTTTGTACACTAAAAACACCACTGTCGGGCCACTCCTGCAAAAATTTATCGTTTTTTTGGCGGCGGCAACAGTACAGTGACCGGGGTACACCCTGTGCTTTTCCGGGAGATGGGTTCACTCACGGATGGCACTTCCAATACCGTGATGATGTCGGAAGCGGTGCGCGGAACCGTTTTGGGCAGTGCCGGCGGTCGTATGCTCAAGGGGAATATCGCGCACACCGGCACCAGCACCGACGGCAATACCCAGGGAACTCAAGCTCCTTCGCAATTGCTTGCCGAGTACCAACGAAAAGTTCCGCCGGTTTTATGCAAGCCGGGAAAAATCGAGGACAGCTCCCCGCTTCGTTACACCGCCGCCGAAGGAAAAAACGAATGGGCGATTGATGTGAGAGAATACAAAAATTGTAACCGTTCACGGTCATTTTTCACCACGAAGATCACGAAGGGATTTCAAGGTAGGACGGTCTGATCGTGACCGCACAGGAATTGTCAAAAACCTTAATTTCACCGAATCGTTTTTTCTAAATATGACCTGTCGCATTGACAATCAAACACTGATTCTGTGGTCAGGGCGTGACCACCCTACCTTCGTGGTTCTTCGTGTCCTTCGTGGTGCAAAAAGCCGCTTTCTGTACCAGAGTTGTTGTTTTGAGTACAAAAACTGATCTCGCCGGGTTCAACGTTCATCCCGGCGCGATCATCGTTTATCCAGATTTGATCAACGTTTATCCCGGCGCGATCAACGTTTTGCCGACGGTGTCGGTCATTCCGGCCAAAATAACAACAAATCCGTAACAAACCGGAAAAACCGAACAAATGAACAGAAAAAGGGTGAGCAGAGCGCAGAGAGTAGAGAGCAGAACGCAGAGAGCAAAGAGCAGAACGCAGAGTGAAAAACACTTTAGAACTTTGAACTTTGAACTCTGCATTCTGCACTCTGCGTTTTGCATTCTGCACTTCTTCGCGGTGAGAAACGACTGCCATGAACGGTGACTTTTCATCAAATGACCCCGACGTTGCGTTCGGAGGCGCGCCGGTCGTTCAGGTACAGGGCCATTTCCGTTTCAAAACGCGCGGGCGAAATCTGCCAGACGGGTTCGCCGTCGCTGTGTGCGTTGACGTGTGCCATGATGACGCGATAAAGGAATTTGAACAGGTGCCGCGGAACCCGCAACTGCTCGAACGACGATTCAAGCCGCGTGCGTGTGATCGACGGATCGAACAAGTCATCAATGATCAGGCTTCGGGCGTCGGATTTCGGACTTCCGGGTTGAGGTTCGGAGCGGAATCCGGAACCTGAAGCCTGACATGAACGAAGGCGGTCGTTGGCCAGGTCGTAGAGCGATTTGCCCGTCCAGTCGAGTGAGCGAATCAGATTTTGCTTGTCGATGCGGGCGCGCTGGTGAAAATCGACCGTCTCCCGTTCCAAAAATGACAGCAGCTCGCTCGGCAACAGGAATTTGAAGCCGACGCCGGGATATTTCAGCAGCTTGTTGTCGAACATGGGCCAAAGCACTTTTTGCATCAGTTCGGGCGAGCCGCTGATCAAGTAGGGTTCGTCCACCTGGTCAACCAGTACGATCATGCCGCGATATCCGAGTGCGTCGAGTACATCAAGGAAGCGGCTCAACAGTTCGTAGCGCGTATCGGTCCCGCGCCGGGCGGGAAACGAAATTCCGGCGTAGTCGATCGGTTGAAAGTGCATCAGCCGCCGGAATACGGACGAAACACCGAGGTTCAGCACCCGTAACCGCCGCGTGACCCAAAAGGCGCGATTGTAGCGTCCGGCGACTTTCAACAGCCGGGGCAGCCAAAAGAGCAAGATCAAGCCGTAAAACCACCAGTTTGCCAGAACCGTGACGCCGTAACCTAACCGCGACAGGATGAAAAAGAACACGAAGGTCAAAATCACGCCGAAAAACGCGTCCCAATTCAGCCGGAAGAACGATTTCCAGTTGGAAAAGCCGGTCTTTTTGGCCAGTTGTTTCCAGCGCACGACCGGAGCGTCGCCTTTTGGTTGGTCGTAAAACGTGGCCAGTGCAAGCAGATCGCGTTTCTTGTGCCGCGACAACCGCGTTGGATCAAGTTGCTTTTTTGGCGTGGCGGCGGGATAAAAAACCTCGCCGGGAATCAACAACTGGTCAACCACCTGGGTCACGCCGAGCGATAATATTGCGTCAATGTGGTCCCAAAGCTGCCAGTGGGACAACACATTCTCAATACGTTTTTTGTCCGAAAATCTTCGGCGAAAATGATCCAGAAACGGATTCCAGTTTGCATATTCAATGACAATCGGGTGCAACTCCGGGTGTTCGTTGTTGTATTTTTTGACCGCGTTAATCATCTGGTAGCGCAGCGCGGTCTTGCCGGAACCCTTTTCGCCGAAAATGATGGCCGTATCCGGCTCGGCAGGCTTTCCGTACAATTTATCCCAGGCCGGGTGAAAGGTCGTTTCGATGCAATGATCCTGAAAAACCTGATCTTTTTGGGCATCTTCCTCCGAGAAGGGATTGCCTTCAATGCCAAAATGCTCAAAATAATCGCGTAATTTCATAATCGCACCGGAATCAACAGGCGTGGATTTTGTAACAAACTGTGGCAGTCATGCGGCAGACAATGTTCAGACCATCATATTATTGTACCACGCTTGTGTTTCGTTTCCAGTACAAAATCAATCTTTTCAATCTTTTCAAGATGATGTATTTTTGCCAGGTTAGCGCATGAAATGGCTTGTCAGGTGATATTCGTTTTGAACGAACCGCAATGCATACCAAAATTCACTTTTTTATCCCGCTTTGCCGCTCATGGAAATAATTTTGCCGACACTCTTGCTTTCACTTTATTGTTCGTGTAAACTGAAATCAACGTATCCACAATTTTCTGCGTCAATTCACGAAATTCACGGGAAAACCACTTCAATATCATTTCTGAAAGGTTGAAAAATGAAAAGAAACAAAGTTAAGATGATGGGGGAGGGGGGCAACTTACAAGCTTTTACCCTGGTTGAACTTCTTGTCGTGATTGCGATCATTGGTATATTGATCGCCCTCCTGTTGCCTGCCGTGCAGGCCGCCCGTGAAGCGGCCAGACGCATGCAGTGCTCCAATCATCTGAAGCAGATTACCCTGGCATTGCACAACTATCACGACGCGCATAAAACTTTGCCGGCAGGTTGTGGCGGTCCTCTCCTCGCATGGGACATGAATCTGCTTGGAACGCTTTGGGCGATTCTTCCCTTCATCGAACAAGGCCAACGATACGAAGATTGGAATTCTTTT